>JAKAXF010000040.1 GCA_021816645.1 Microcaldota archaeon
TGTTGCTGCGACCCCTTATAGGACTCGACAAAAACGAGATAATAGACTACGCGAAGCACATCGGTACATACGAGCTGTCGATACTGCCGTACAGGGACGTATGCTCGATAAACAGCAAAAACCAGAAGACTGTGTCAGAACCTGGAGAAATCGACAGAGTATACAGGAAGGCAAAGATGGGGAGGGCAATGAACGAGACCCTTAAGAGGGCGTTTATAACATGATGTGGCGCATTCAGTAGCGTAGGGGAGCCGCACATTGTACTTATGCATTTAGCGTAATGTTAAAAAATAATGTCCGTTTTAGAAAGCGTTTAATAACCTTTCTTTTTCTATATAAAACGTGATGAAATGGCTGACAGAAAGACAGTGGTCGTTATCGATCCAGAGCTGCAGTATAAGAGGCAGCTGCACTACAGGGAGAGGCATTCGGGTTGGCAGATCTTCAAGGGTATATACTGGGGCGTATACACATTCGTGCTTGGAATACTACTGATAACCCTGGTCCCGTACAAAATAACCATACCGCAGTTCTTCGGATGGGCGTTAACCCTCTTCGCAATTTTCATAATAGTGTACGGATTCAGTATCTCGTTGCACTACAAACTTATGAAGAGGTACGCGTGATCTTTTTCTTGTTTTCTTTTATTTATTTGTTTGACAGTTCTGCCGCATAGTGCGTTGGTAAAGGATTTTAAATTCTGAAGTGTATTCTTATTGGAACCTCTGTCGCAATGATGGACAGGTTTATAAAGAGTAAGGGCTAAATTTAGCTCATCAGAGTAGTTTGAATGAACATACCCAACATATACAATAGTAAGAGGTACAAGTATTACGCTACAATTCCCGTGATTCTGCTCGTGATAAGCCTTTTCTTCATACATTCTATACAGCTTGACTCATCACTCAAGGGAGGAATAAGCATACAACTGCAGACCAACGCCAGTGTAGATGTAAGAAACGTTACCGCCCTGGTCAACGCACACATACCAGCGGCCGAGGCTAGCGTTAGCAAATCTCCCGGGGGTCTCTCCATAGTCATAGCAGAGAATGCAAGCATAGCTACAGCGCTCAATTACCTGCTCGGGATAGAAAACCTGTACAGCAATTATACAAATTTGCAGGCGCTGGCAGCCACATATCAGAACCAGATTTCCGCGCAGCCGGGCAACTCCACATTATCAACGCTTTTGAACAACGTGCAAAGCAACGAGACCAAGACCACTCTCGCGATGAGCAGTTTGCTTGGGTCAGAGCTTTCTAGTTTGAACGAATTCGATATATCGCACGCTTACAACTCCAGTAGCCCCTCGAACATGTCGAACGTGGCAAAGAACGCTTACAATTTGGCAGTAACACAGTACAAGGAAAGAGTAATATCGGTACTGCACGGGATAGTGCCTTTCAGCACCTACTCGTACAACGACGTCACCCCTACGCTAGGCAAGTTTTTCCTAAACCAGATGGAAAATATAATAATCGTATCATTCATCCTCATAGGAATAGCGGTATTCTTCATATTCAGGAGTGTTGTCCCATCATTCGCGGCCATATTCGGCGCTGCGAACGATATAGTCATAGCCCTGGGCGGAATGGGACTCTTCGGTATACCGCTCGGGATAGCTTCTATAGGAGGACTGCTGATGCTAATAGGCTATTCTATAGACACGGAGCTTCTTTCCTCCATAAGGATACTGAAGAGAGGTGAAGACACGCCACAGGACAGGGCATTCGGAGCCATGAAGACAGGTACTACGATGACCCTGGCTGCGATAATAACTTTCAGCATACTACTCGTAATGTCGTACGAGACGTTCATACCTACATATTTCGAAATATCCGGAGTGGTGCTCATAGGCCTGATAGCGGACCTTGCTACAACGTGGCTCGGAAATGTACCGCTCATACTCTGGTACAAGCTCAGGAAGGTGAACAAGATTGGCTAAGGTCAAAAGTTACTTGAGAGACAGGAGGATACTCGTCCTCATCGCGATATTTATAATCCTTGCTGCGCTTGATGGTTATACGCAGTTCTACAAGGGGGGCCTGCACTTTGGAATAGAATTTGTTGGAGGCACGCAGATACCCATAACGCTTGAGCATGGAGTAAACCAGACAGAGATGAGCAGCATACTGTCGATATTGGACCAGAGGGTATCGACGTTCGGTTTGAGGCAGGTAACGGTAGAAGGGATAGGTAATTCGACAATATATGTTACCATACCTTCAGCGAGCAGCGAAGCAATCAACCAGACCGTGGCAATACTGGAAAGCCAGGGTAATTTCTTAGGTGTTGTAGCCGGAAGGGAAGCTATAAACGGCAGCGGAATATTGAAGGGGAGTATAGGACAGGTACCTCCGCAGCTCATAAACAACACAGCCAGCTGGACCGTTACTTTCTTCATAACAGACGCTGCGTCGAAGATGTTTTCAAAGGCTGTTTTTGGAGAGGGCAATCAGCCACTCTACATGTTTCTAGACAGGCCCTCGAGCAGCATCGCGCTCGTTAACGGCTCGCACTTGGGCAACTCATCTTTGGGATTATCTGCATCGCAAGCACTTAAGGAGATGCAGAACGCGCTCGCTCTTGGTAACAGGACCATACCGGTCGTTGCTGTCTACAATACCAACTATAGTCTGAACAACACGAAAAGCTATCTGGCGAGCGAGAAGAACGTTTATACAAAAGTGATAGCCGAAAGCGATCTCAATCCAGCAATCATAAGTGCAGCCAGGTCCGATAACTACAGCGTCGTTTTGGTTAGCAGGCAGAACATGACACCGACATTTATAAGCACGCAGAACGGCACCATTGTTGACACGTGGGAAGCCGTGGGGCTGCTGAGCGCACCCATACTAAACCCGTCTCTCGCCAACGGAAGCAGTGGGAGCAGCTATGAGATATCCGGGGTCGCGCCGCCAACGCTTCCGAAGAGCCAGCAGCTCGCCTATGCTACTACTCAGACAAAGATGATCGCAAGTATACTCAGCGGCGGAGCGCTGCCTGTAAGTATAATAGTAGGGAGTCCTGGGCCAATACCTCCAACCCTTGCAAAGCACTTTTTTGAAACGAGCGGGATAATACTCATAGTCGCTGTCGTAGCGGTTTCGCTCTTCATAGTAATCAGGTACAGGAGGATGTTTCTCATAGCTCCGATACTGATTACGACCCTCATGGAGCTTTTCATAATAGGATCCATAATAGGGTTGGTTGGGACGATAGACCTTTCCGCAGTGGCCGGAATGATAGCGGTAGTAGGAACCGGAGTCGACGCCCAGATAATAATAACAGACGAGGTGCTCGCCAGAAGAGGTGCGCAGGCAACTGCGAAGATGCTGCTCGGCAACGCGTTCTACATAGTGTGGGCTGACGCTCTGCTTCTCGTCGTGGCGATGCTGCCGCTGTTCTTCTCAACGTCGCTTGTTGACGTAATAGGATTTTCAGAGTCAACGATAATCGGCGCGCTTCTCGGGGTGCTCATAACCAGGCCCGCGTACGGAGCCATAATAGAGAAGCACTACGAATAAAGCGATAGTATAGGTGAGCAATTTGAAATACTGCCCGATATGCAACACATCCAGCGACAAGTCGGAGTTTGTAGGAGAGATATGCATATCGTGCTTCAGGAAAAAGGAGTTGCACAATCTGCCCGAAAAGCTTGAGATAACAAGGTGCAAGAGGTGCGGCAGGGTCAAAAGCCCCCTAGGGTGGAGGTGGGACAAGGAGGCTACGCTGAACGCTATAGCCGAGAGGGGACTCAAGACAAAGAATTACAAAGTGTCGCTGAAGAGCCTGGACTACAAAGCGGGTAAGGCAACGGCCGTGTTCACTACCGAAGTTGACGGGAAGAGCGTAGATATCGAAAAGGAGATAGAGCTTGAGGTCAAGAATGCGATATGCGATGCGTGCTACAAGAAAGCTGCGGGATACTACGAGGCGGTGGTACAGATAAGGGGGAATTTGGGTAAGGTCGAGACCGTTATAGGCAGGCTTACAAGGTATCTTGAAAGGAGAAACGCTTTCGTGGCAAAGATCGACGAGTACAGCTATGGTTCCGACGTGTTTACCAGCGACAAGAAGATGACGCAGAGCTTCCTGGATGGTTATAGGTTGCACGCCAGGAAAAGCTTCCAGCTTTATGGGGTTAAGAACGGGAAGAAAGTGTACAGGCACATATACAGCGTGGAGCTGGATTCCTGAAAGATCACGTAGCCGATATGTAAACACAAGATACCCCGGTATTTGACGGGCAGGAATTCTGCGCGCTGACGTTTACCAGGTATGTTCCGGGCTGCGATATCTGCTCGAGGTATCCGCTAACGTTGACGGGAGTATAAGCTGTAACGTAATCGAGGCCCGCGTTCGTGCTAACAACGAACACTATCTCGTGGCCAACGCCGTTTGAGAGAGTGCCTATGAAAATATCGCGCACGTTGGGCGGAACATCTATCAGGGTAAGCTGTTTTGCTGGGAAGCCCTGCGAGCCTATGGTAGTAGAAACGCCGGCGAGTTTGCTGGCCGCGGCCTGCGCCTCCGTAGCCGAAAGAGTCGATGTTGAAGACGATATCTGTATGAACGCGAGTACCACTATAGGTAGGAGTATTATGAGTCCAAATGACAACGTTATCAAAAGTTCTAGGCTTGATTGGCCTTTTATCGGGCTGGTGGACTTCTCACTTGTGTTGCGTTTCCCCAAATCACTCACTCGGAGGCGACACTCTTCGTAGCGTTATGTTCTGCTCTTTATCCCTGGTTATCTTGTTCCTCAGAGACTGCATCAGGTCCCCAAGAGTGTCTGCGAATCTTTCGCCGTAGGCCTGCATCGATATGACACCGTGCTTGTCTAGGGCGACCCTTATCTGCATCTCGTATGACTTTGTCTTGATCCTTTTTACGTGCAGTGTTACGTAGTTAACTTTCATGTTGCGCATCTTCTCTATTCTGCTAACAAAAGCGTTGAGCTCGTTCCTGGCATCGTCCCCGTATTCGTACGTCGTATTGTCCAATCCGGATATGAATACCTTGCTTTCGGATATCTGCTTCTGCGCTATCAGGCTCTCCAGTATGTCAAACACCGTCAGCATGCCTACGGGCTTTCCGCCCCTCTGCACTATCACAGAAGATATCGATCTTTCCACCATGGACCTCGCGGCCTCGGCTAGGTTTGATCCGTCGCTTATCATTATTGGGTTCTTCTCCGCTACATCTGCGATTCTTATAGACGAAGTGGAGTGCTTCTCGCTTTTCATCTCTGGCAGGCGTTCGCTTTGCGCGGAGTAGCGCATTGAAAGATCATGGTTTGTGATAAGGCCCGCAAACTTACCATCCTGTAGCACTATAAGACGATTCACCTTGCGCTCTCCCATGACCGATTTGGCTTGTGATATTGTTGCGTTTGAATCTATCGCCAGGACCGGGCTGGACATCGAGTTCCGTACCTTCATGTCCTCTAGTACACGCATAGAGAGCAGCACCTTGAGAAGCGTGCTTCTCTCCAGTATGCCGGTTACCCTGCCGTTCTTCGTATAGGGAAGCGCCTTCCGCCTGGTCTTGTAGAAGTAGAACACGACGTCATCTATCGGAGTGAAGTCGCTGATCGGTGGGACCCTTTCAGCAAACTTGTAAGCGCCAGAGCGTTTTATCTCCAGCCCCTTCTGCCTAGATACGGACCTCGAATCTATTATACCGTAATAATCTCCGTCCTTGGTAACAACGACCGCGCCATACTTGCCAAGCAGTGGTATTATCTTGGTTATTGGGGTCTTGTGGTCCATGAGCACGGTATTAGAAATCAATTCTGAGAAGATACCTTCGTTTTTATTAGGCATTAAATCACGTAACGCGAGTTGGTGCGCCGATTATCTTGTATTGTATCCTAGCACTTATAAACCTGTCGCTGCGCAATCGTTATTTTGAGTTGA
>JAKAXF010000041.1 GCA_021816645.1 Microcaldota archaeon
AAGTCGAGATCGCTTTGGAGATACCTTATAAATCCTTGATTTTTCAGATAATCTGGCCCACGTCCCGCGTGACGCCATTGCTTGAGTGTCCCGTGGGCTATGCCAAGATACTTTTCTGCTTCTTCTGACGTGAACAAATCTTCTCTGACTTTGTGACTCATGTGCAGCTCCGGTAGTTGGTGGTTGTTTCAAGTAGATAACAGTATATCTTAGTGATTGCACCGAAGTCAAGCCCCAATTACACTTAGCACATTGATTTCTAGGAGTAGTTCTCATGGCTGAATTTAACCCCAACGGCGAAACCAAAGGACCGGGTATCGGCAAAGCGATTTTCCCGTCTGCGGAAGGGATGCCATATGACGTAGCCAGTTATGTTGAGATGTTCAAGACGCAGGTTTCGGCATTTATGAAGGGTGATGGGATAAATGTTCCTCCGTCATCACAAAGTTTTTTAACGACCAGTTATATGCCCGATCTGTCAAACTCAGGTCTGTCCTCCTGGGTGGGAATTCCTCCTGAGAGCTTGGCAAAAATAGCTTCTGAAAACATTGCGCCTCAGTTAATTATCGGACAAAGAATCGCCGACGTGCTCTCTTATGCCAATCTTTCAAAGCACCCTTGGAAACGCGGCTGGCGCATCACTCATCGGCAAGCTGATAAGAGTCCGACTAAAGAAACACGTAGCGACATAGTCCTTGCTGAAAACTTTATTATGAACTGCAATACAGAATTGACAGGATCAGAAAGAGATAAACGCGGCTATACATCATTCAGACAATTCTTAGCCATGTTGTCTCGTGATTCTCTTACTTATGATGGTATGGCAGTCTGGACTGATCGGGGAGATGATGGAGCAGTCCAGGCGTTCAAATGCTTATATGCAGGAAATATCCGCATGGCAATGCCAGGTGGATACATGAACAATCCTGATATTTGGGCGGCAATGGTGGATCAAACCGGAACTGTTATAACGACATTCACCCGTGAAGAATTGGTATGGTATGTGCGTAATCCTCGTTCAGAACCAGACACTTATGGGTACGGGCTGCCAGAATTACAAATAGGCGTAAGACTCATACAAGCATTTCAAAATGCTTTTGATGTTAATGCTGATCAGTTCGCCAGAAATCATGTTCCAAACGGAATGTTGCTGTTAAAAGGCGTCGGTTGGGTACAACGCCAATTAGACATTTTAACTCGTGTTTGGAACAACTTAAAGAGCGGAATCACGAAGCAGTGGGCGTTTCCTGCGTTAGTAGTTCCGAAGGATGGCGACTTATCTATTCTTGATTTAAGCGATATAAAAGGAAAAGACGCTTATTATGAAAATCTTATAAATCTCAGCATGGGTGCCTTTTGCACCGTATTCAGGTTCCCACCACATCGGTTAGGTTATCGCATAAGCGGCAAAGGAACTGATACAGAATTGCCCAACCAAACCGCTATGGAGCGAGTAGACGAGGAAGACATAGGAAAAGAAGAATTGCTAGGGCACATTGAGTTGATGATTAACGAATATCTTTTGTCGTCGCGATTTCCTCACTTACAGTTTGAATTTACAGGGAAAAACCCGAAAGAAGATGCCCGCGAGTACGAAGAAAGAAGTCTAGCGATGACCATGAAAGAAAGGCGCGCCAACGTCGGCCTAAGTTCACTGGAAGACGCCGCCAAGGAATCCAAAGACGACGCTATCATTGCTGTTGGCAAAGCCATGGACATGGCTCCGATTGATCCCGGTGTCGCTGGCATATTCCAGGCGCTTATTTCATCCCAAGGGCTGACCGGAAAGGGAATAGGCCCTGAAGGACGCATTGACCCAAAGATCGACCCCGCCGCGTCAGAAGAGCATGGCGGGATTAGTGGAGTTCGTAGGGATTCCGCTGCTGAAACGAAACCCAAACCTTAACCAAAAACCACGGAGACCACACGTATGAACCAAGCCCCTATCATCCTTGCCCATCCTGCTGACAACGAAGGACGTGGAACATATCGCGTTTTACACCCAGTCTATGCTTACCAGAATTTAGGGTTAGCACGCGTGCATATCTATACACAGTTTCTCAACGAAGAGAGCTACAAGAACCTCGCGCCTGATATTGTGGTGCTATCAGAATCAACGAATTACGATCAGATTGAGCTTGTCTCGAAATACCGCAAGACGAACCGCAAGAACTTCATCGTGTATGACATCAACGATCTCCTGATTGATGTACCGGAAAGCAATATCCATCATTCCAGTATACCAAAGGACATTGGTGAGCGTATCAAGCAGGCCATCAAGCATGTGGATGCCATTTCCGTAACAACGGAGCCGCTGAAGGACGCACTCAAACGTAAGTACCACTTCAAGGACATTCGAGTTGTGCCCAACATGATCCCTCGGCCTGTATTCGACTTAGTACAGCCTACTAAACAACCCCACGACAAGCCCCGGATAGGCTGGGCTGGCGGTATTTCTCATGGCGGCGACACCAGCATCATCCAGCACATTGCCGATCTCTTGGGCGACACGGTGACTTGGGTGTTCTTTGGCATGATGCCGGATGGTATGGGTGGTAGGCCCAACGTTGAGTTCATTCAGCCGGTGCCGATGACGCATTATTACCAGACACTTGCGAGCATGAACCTTGACGTGGCGATTGCGCCTCTGGAAGAGAACGCTTTTAATGAGTGCAAGAGCAATTTGAAGCTCATCGAATATGGTTTACTGGACGTTCCAGTTATCGCGTCAGACTTCACCCCGTACCAGTGCAACTCCGGGGCGATTCTGCTGCCCAATCAAGCCTATCTGTGGGCTGAGGCTATTCGCGACGTTACTACCGGTGGTCTACGCAATTGGGTAAAGGACAACTACATACTAGACGATCACGCCGTTGGCCGATTGAAAGGTTGGTTGCCGACAAATGAAACGCCATTCATTCCACAAGATGCGCCAGCAAATACGTTCCGCGTTATATCGAGCGACATTCACTCTCTGCCAAAAGGGGCCGATATTGTCCTTTTGCGCGGGGATGCTGCACCACTGAGCGAAAGTCAACTGGAACGGTTGTGCGTAGGAGACGCTACTATGGCGCTGCACAACAATGGATTGTTCCCAACTCCCGGACAGTTCGTGCCGATTGATCCTGCGACGGCGGCGGTTATTGATGAGTACGCCGACAATGACGAGTCTGTTCCTATGCCGACGCTCAACGGCCCAGCAGTCTACATGAGTGCTAAAGCTCTCGCACAAGTTGGTACTCCACGGCTGGACTACGATACTGAAGAAGCGTCTGTCATGGACTGGAGCCTACGCGCCAAAGATTGCAAGTTTGCTCTCACTTGTGCGGATAACGTCTTTGTGGCCAGCAACAAGCCGTTTCAGATTACCGACGCTGACAAGAAGCGTTTGGCGTTGCGCTTCCCGAACCTAGATATGACGGCTCCGAAAGAGCTTTCCGATAGCATGGAGAACATTGAACTGCAGTTCTATGGCGAACGGTACAAGACACCGTTGCCGACTCGCGGGGACTATGTTGAATGGGCCAAAGTGTTCGACACACCCTTGGTTGAACCATCCTCTGTGTTCAGTGAGGACTTCTGCATCGGCGTCGTTATGCCGATGTATAACACGGACCCAGACGTGCTCAACGCCGCTGTGCAATCGGTGTTGGATCAGGATTACGGGAACTGGCTTCTGACGATTGTGGATGATGGATCGGATAAACCTGCACCAGTTGAATACGATGACCCCCGTATCGAAGTTATTACCCTTGCGGAGAATAGCGGCATATCCACCGCAAGTAATGCGGCGATTCATAATCTGCTGGGCAAAGGCGTACATTGGATCACGTTCCTTGATCACGACGACACACTGTCCCCTATCGCATTCTCGGAAACAGCCAAGGTGGCTCTTGCTCGACCAGAACTGAACTTTATCTTTGCTGATGAGGATAAGCTGGATCACGAAGGCAACCGCTGCGAGCCGTATTTCAAGCCTGCGTTTGACTATGAGCGATTGCTGACACAGAACTACTTGAGTCATTATACCGCGTACAAGGTGACTGGTGATTTTCCAAGATTGGACAGCTCGTTCGACGGTGCTCAGGACTACGACTTCGTGCTCCGGTATCTGGAGTCCTTTGGGGTGTCTCGCAAATCAATCCACCACATTCCCCGTGTACTCTATCACTGGCGCAAGTCAGACAACTCGATGGCGCACAATCCGTTGTCAAAGCCTGACGCGATTAAGCAGGGTGTAAGGGCAGTTATTGGGCATCTCAAGCGCACCGGGCAGTCGGCGATGGTATCTACGCACCCATTGGCCCCCATACACCACCGCGTACAGTTCGGTGTGCCGGAAGATCAACCCAAGGTACTTATCGTCATTCCAACCAAGGACCATGTGGACTTGCTCAAGCCGTGCATTGACAGCATTCTCGGCAAAACGTCCTACAAGAACTACGAGATCGCCGTGGTGGACAATGGTTCCCGTGATCCAGAGACGCGCAAATATCTGAGCAATCCGAAAGGATTCAAGGTCATTCGAGATGATTCCCCGTATAACTTCTCTGCGTTAAACAACAGGGCTGTGCGCGACTCAGACGCCGAGTTCATCGTAACGCTCAACAACGATACGCAAGTCGTCGAAGGCGGTTGGCTCAATCAAATGGTTGGCATGGGCTTGCGTAAAGGTGTCGGTTGCGTCGGGGCCAAGTTACTCTATCCCGATGGGCGTATTCAACATGCCGGTGTGATTCGCAAATATGGAATGAACCTGCACATTGGCGTAGGGCAACCGGCGCAATATACGGGATTGTTCGGTATCAACGTCCTGAACCACGAATGTTGCGCGGTAACTGCGGCTTGCATGTTAATTCGCAAGTCGATTTGGGATGAACTCGGTGGGCTCGATGAGGAATACCCCGTATACTTCAACGACGTGGATTTTGGTTATCGCGTCATGAAGGCTGGATATTACAACGCCGTGTGTATGGACGCCGTGCTACTCCACAAGGAATCCGCGTCGTTGGGTAGAGAGCGCACTGTAGAGAAGCAGAAGGCGCTCAATGATGCGGGAACCATGCTCAATGCAAAACAACCAGAAGCCGATCCGTATCTTAATCCGCAGATCACGTTGGAAGGTGCCCCTGTTTGGCCCGCTCCATGGGTGAAACCTGAAACCATTGAGAATGTATTAGTTATCAATGGGAAGCCAGAGGACGTGGTGGACGCTTTCCGAAAAGGCGCTTCGGTGTTCTCGGCCACTACGGTTGGGGCCATCATGAAGATTGAAACGCCCGTCATGCAGCATATCAAGTCGTGGGACATGAGGGGGATGGATGCTGAAGTCGCAAAACGCGCTCTCAAACGATTGGGTATTACGCAAGTCATCGTGCGTAACATTGGGGACGGGATACTGGAGATGCTGCCGTTTGTGGAGCGCCTTGGGCTACCAGTCTCCTACGAACCAGAAACGCTTGAAGCAGCTTGCCCACGGAACTTTGTGGATTGTGATAAAGACATCATGGAAGCAGCCCAATGCCAGTCGTGTATAGACAATCTCGGTACACCGTTTGGATTCGTGGACATTGACGGTTGGCGGAACGTGTGGGGTCGGTTCCTCATGAACACGTTTAATGATAAGGAGGATGCTGCTAACTTGCTGGGGTATGTTTCGTCAAGGGGGTTGGTGGAGGATACAGAGATCGCGGAGTTGCCATCGTGATATTCCCCCCTACCGAGCATTACGACTATGACTACTTGGAGAGTTGCGATTGCGAA
>JAKAXF010000042.1 GCA_021816645.1 Microcaldota archaeon
CGCTTGAGACGGCGATGAATGGCTGACATCTTCGACCGCGTAATAAAATGGAGCGATGGCCAGGAGTCGAACCTGAGTCTGCGACTTGAACGCCGCTGTTTTCCCACGAAACTACCAAAGCACCATGGGGTAAGTAAATTTCGTGATGGATCCGCCCTTACAGCAGCCCATCCTCAGCGAGCTTCAGTAAAGTGGAAATGTCCACGCCCTCGCTGATTTCGCCGATGGCCTCTTCTGTTGATCTGGACGGTTCACACACTGCAAGCGAGTAGCGGTTATCCATCTTCAAAGGCTTCGGACGGGCATAGAGTTTCTTCTTCTTGTGCCCGGCATGGTTGGTCAGCAATATCCTCGCCCGCAGCACATCGAAGCTGTAGCCCCGGCCCATGCGGTTGGCGACGCGGATCAGGTTGTTTGCGGACTCCGCACAGGCGTTGGTCAGTCGCCAGTCGAAGTAGGCCAGAATTTCCTCCTGCCAGTTGTGGAATGCGATGATCAGTGGCTGGTAGGCGGCTTTCATCTCCGGTACCAGTCCGCTTTCCCATTGCCCCTGAAGACGCAGTGCCTCTTCCTTGCTTCCGGCGTCATAGAGGGCATAGAAGGTTTCCTTGGCGTTGTACGCGGCTTCCAGTTCGGGGACGTTTCTGAGCCACCCGGACAACATGAGAGCGGCTTCAGGTCTCAGGTCTTTTGGGCGCATGAGCAGCAACTTGCGGTCTTTCATCAGGGTGCGGCGCTGCCTGGCTGTCATGGCCGCCCCGACACTTTTCCGCATCTGGTCCAGCGCGGCATTCGCCATTTTGAGGACGTGGAACTTATCCACGACGACACCGGCATCCGGTAGCACTTCACGCACGGCGTCCCGGTACGGCCGCCACATATCTATCGTGACACACCGGATACGTTCCCGGTCAGGCAGACCAGAGAGATACTGGACGACGCTTTTCTTCTCGCGGTTATCCAGCATCTCGATGACCAAGCAGCCTTTTGTGTTGGTGAATACCGCTCGTGGCCTGCGGATGAGGTGGATTTCGTCGATGCCCATGAACTGTGGCGTCTCAATCTTCAGGGCGGCACCAAGTTTCGCCGAATGGTCAACAAAGACGGCTTTGACCGTCATGTTGCTCACCCCGGTTTCTTCGGCGAGCTGGGCAAACGTCTTGCGGGCGGAATGCTCGCCCAGCCAGTTCACCAGGCGGGTGGTCATGCGCCGCTTTTCATCCACGGCGGGCAACAGCTCATAGAAGGTCTTGCGGCAGTCCTTGCAGCGATAACGGCGCGTATCTACGCTGATGCCCACACGCTTGCCGTGGATAGGCAAGTCATGGATCAGTTGCTCACGGTGGCCGTAGCGGACCAGAGCTGCGCCGCCACAGTGTATGCAGACAGTATGGGGTGCGATGGTCTCCGCCAGGATATGATAGTCCGGGCCGGAATCATCGAGTTGCAGGACGCGGTATTCGGGGAGATTCAGGATGTCGGGAGGAGTAGCCACAGGGTTTTCTCTTCAACCCTCACGATCACAACCTTGTAACAGTTTCGCTGACGGCACGTTCTATTTCGCATTTCCAAGCGGGAGCATCGTGGTTACTCATAGCGAGACAGTCTCGTAACAGATCATGAATTACTCTCGGCGTTAGCGTGTTTGTCTCACGGCCGACGCTAAATAGGTTTTTAAATTGCTCTAAAGTGATAGGCACAATCTGAAGGGCCATTTTAGAATCATCCGCTTTGTACCAAAAACCTATCCTCAATGTTTCAACGGTATTCGTATCAATTTTGTTAGCGATGAACAAACCTAATACGCGTTTGTCTGGACGCGCTTCAACGATTCTAGCGACATGCCGCCGCACAGGTTCGCCTTCTGCGGCCTCCTGCCGAGAATTGGTCGTAAGCGTAACCTCAACCACGAGAATAAAATCGTTGAACTCAAAAATAAGGTCCGGGCCATTGCCCGGTGCCGTGCCGACAGGCAAGAAATCTTGATCAATTTTGAAGCGACGGGATTCATAAGGCTTGTTAACTAGACTGTCAATGGCTAAGAATGCTCGCCATAGCACCCACTCGAAATAAGCAGGCGCTTCAGACCGTGGCAATTCGATTTGTTCGCCACTTGAGATGGTCTTTCTATCTTGTCTGGTAATAATGAGATCCATGTAAGCAACAATTTCTTCCCATTCTAACGCTTGCCTGGTTGCATATTCTTCTTCGTTGCGCTCCGATAAAAGTTTCTCGATCTGGTGCCGAACGATCGCTATGTCTGCCGGGGTGTCGGTCGGTCTGCATGGCGCGTCAAATGGGATGCCGCGCTTTCCAAGCTGCTTTAGCAGGTCATCAAGCACGGCCAGTGCCGAATCCTTGTTATCTGTCGGCAGCTTTGCGCCATTACACAGGGTGATAAAGTAAGTGCGGTCAGAATCTGGAATCCCTGTATCCTGAATCAGCTTTTCAACGAAAACGTGCTTCTCTGGCACCAAGGAAAGGCCACGCCCTTTGCTCCGCACAAGTCCCGTCGCTTTGAGATAGCGCAAATTAGTGTCGGCGTAGTCATTGAATGTCTGTGCTTCATAGGGCTTTCCGTTTGGCTTTAAAACGGTTTTTGCAAGTGCCGCTAATGCGACTCGATCAAACATTCTCTTGTTTATTGCTACAGCGCGATCTTCCCGTAACGACAGCACCTGGCTAACGATGTCCGCAAGCGATTCGACGCTGCTGGTGAGTTGCACAACAGTTGCCATTTCAACAAAGTTGAGACGGCTTTCCCCTGTTTGCTTCTCCAGCTCAAGCATGATAGCCAGTGTATGTCGTAGCGGTGAGAACACCACAAAATCGAACTTTCGTTCCAAAGCGGAAGGGATGTAATGTGCGGCCAGTGCCCGCAAAAAACATTCTTGCATCGCAGGCACCGTATCGGCACGAATCAGCCGCCAACCGTTCGGCGTAATTATGTCGATAGGGCCAATTTCGCTTTGCGGAATACCAGAGGCGAGCGGCACCTCTGGGTAAAGAAAACCAAGCTTATTCAGTGCAGAGCGCCACTTGCGTCCCACGCTGTAGGTTTCATCATCGCCAAGTTCAACAATTCCATGTTCGCCCAGCAAACGTCGCAACGCGATTTCCTGTTCCTGCCCTCGCAAGTTGCCTTGCAATGATGACGTGGATAGCGCCACTAAACCATCACGCAACCGAAAAGGGCTGCGGACAGTCGTATTTCCTAAATGCCACGGCCTCATTCCGTATTTGCATCCAGACAGATGACTGAACCAATCCGGTTCAATCGTTGTTCGATTTGGATGGCTTGATGCAAGATTTCAATGGCAAATTCACCCAACAAAGGATCGGTAGAATTTACCAGTTCGCGCAAGTCTTGCACTAAAAGGTTCGCGGCCTGACTAGATTTAACCAATTTCTCTTTATCTTTGGCATTTATCATTCCTCCTCCTTTCAATAACCAACAAAAATATATTCCTGCACATCGTTGTTGTTATCGCTTACCTTGTTCCCTTGATTGCCGATGGAATATTTGTAATCAACGGGCACGACTTCGATATGACTTTTGTGCTTTGCCAGGATAGCCACCATTTCATCTAAGGTCGGCTGGCTGTTAGACGAGTAGGAAACTACAAGCACGCTTTTACGGAAACGTTTAAACAGCACATCGAATGCTTCCGCCGCGCCCTTCCGCGAAGAAAACGGTGTCGGGTATGACTTGAATTTCTTGGTGACAGTGTGTTCCTGAATTTCAACGCCCTGCCAGCCACGCGCCAATCCTTCAACAAAGTGATAGCGGCGCACATACTCGTTATCAGACAACGGTGAATAGTAGGGCGGGTCGATATAGACCAAGCCATGTTCGCGGTTTTGCAATGTCATCGCATCGCCGTTGCGTGCCTTGTTTTGCTTACCGTTGTTAAACACGGCGGCATTCACCATATCGACAGCCTCAAGGAAATGAGCGTGAAATGTCATTAACAGATCTTTGCGGCCATCGTCATACCGATGGCCGACATAAGTAAATATACCTCGAGGGCGCTTTTTTAAGCAGGCACGAATCAATGCCGACATAGCAATGGCCCGTTTATACGGGTTCTTCATGGCCTTGATGTTGGCTCGTACTACATCTATCAATCGGTTATCGGTATCGCTGAAATACAGACCTTTGAATTTAGTTTCAACAAAACGATCAATCGCATTTTTCGGCTCAAGCAACGCTAAGGCTTCAGCCTGTGGCAAAGTAATTTCGTTATTCTCAATCATTGCCTTGGCAAACGTCGTCGACATCGCCATATAGTCGTTGCTCACCACAGCCTTACCGTGAGATTTCAGCATATAGCCCACCACACCAGAACCCGAAAACAGGTCTAGGGCAGTGTCAAATTCAAACTGAGAAGCAACCGCCCATATTTCAGTTAGCAACTTATTTTTTGAGCCCATGTAACGGGTTGATGGATATTGCATGGCCTGCGGGGGTAGTGGCGCGGGGACCAGGCGCAGATTAAAACGCTGCTTGGGTGGAACGGTAATAATCACATCCTCGCCCGTCCGGCCTTTGCCGTTGCATGAGATATACCGCTTTGTTTGCACCACTTCGACGGCAAACTTCCTGTACTGCTCATGCACCAAGGGATGATTTGAGTTTGTCAAAATCACATGGCAGCCCAACTCATGCAGGCGTTTGACCTCTGCGGCCAGCTCGACATGGTCTTCTTCGTAAAACTGCTCTTTGGTGTAGCGTTTGAAGTCGGCATACTCAGAAACAGGCAGATAAGGCGGGTCAAGAAAAATGAAGTCTCCTGTCTGTGCATTTCCTTTCAAAACTGCCTTGTAGTCACCGCAAATAATTGTGGTGTTGCTGAGTAGCGCGGAAGCCGATTTTAGCGCGTCTTCATCTATGATTTTTGGGTTTTTGTACCGTCCAAACGGCACATTGAAATCACCCGATTTATTTACTCGATACAGGCCGTTAAAACATGTTCTATTCAAGAATAAGGTACGTGCTGCTGCCTCTACGTTAGACAACTTGGTAATATCCAATGCGCGAGTGGCATAAAACACTTCTTCGGTATTCCCATAGCGGCGAAGCTGGGCTATTACGCCCTCAACATCAGCGGCAACAGAGCGATACAAATTAATCAATTCCGAATTACTGTCTGCAATAATCCCGTTTTCAGGTCGAACAGCAAAAAACACTGCACCGCCACCGAAGAAGGGTTCAATATAGCGCCGATATACCCTCGGCATTTTGGGAACAATTTCCCCTAGAAGCTGGGTCTTGCCGCCTGCCCACTTCAATAATGGGCGACAGCAAAGGATCCCATCGCTTGTTGAGTCAACAACATTGGATTCGTTGGACAGTGCCATGTTGATTTTACTCAATGCCCACCCCTACAAAAAACAACTCGACAGAACTTTGCATCACGCAAACATATCCATCACTGATCTTAGTTTTAAGGTAGTCTACACCGAGCCTGCTGTCAACCACGAATCTTAATTTTTAACCCAAGTGCCTGGCGGTCTCATAGCGCAATGATCCATCACGGAATTTAGATACCCGGTTTTTCATGCAGGGCCTCCAAGCATCATCCACGCGAGAGCCGCGCTGTCTGCCGCACCTTAAGCGTCTTGATGGCCCAATCCAGCGCCTTTCCGATGTCTGTGGGGTGCGGTTGAGGAATGCTGT
>JAKAXF010000043.1 GCA_021816645.1 Microcaldota archaeon
CCTTACTTGCAATTTATCTTCTTGTTGTTTCTTCTTTAACAAACATCAAAAGTAAAAGATAAGACGAGTGTTAAAATATCAACACTTGTTTCTTCTTTAACAAACATCAAAAGTAAAAGATAAGACAAGTGTTAAAATATCAACACTTGTTTCTTCTTTAACTAACAACAACAAACATCAAAAGTATAAGAGTTGGATTTTTTCTGGTAAAGCACACAAAAACATGTAAATTGATACTAAACCATTTCTCCATCCAAGAAAATGGAGTATGTAAACACACTGACGGTAGCTACCGACTGGCTGTTAATTAATGGTCATTCACCGAGTGACGATTTGTCGAAGGTGGGTGACGATAAGTCACTATTGTTACTGTCGTCATTTACCGATTGCCCGATCAACGTTAAAATGTTGCTTAGGAAGGGGGTTAATCCAGATGTGACCGATGAGGATGGATTTACACCATTGATGTTAGCTTGTTACACTGGGGCGACGAGTGTAGTGCGAGAGTTACTGCGTGCCCAAGCTGACGTGACGATTGTTAATAAGTATAGAGATACGGCACTGACCATAGCAGTTAGGCGGAAGCGGAAGCAGATTGTAACACTGTTATTGAATCCCTCGAGATGTAGCCAGTCGCAGGGGTTGAGTCCAGTGCTAGTGGCTACTGCGTGTGGATACCGTAAGATACTGAAGAAGTTGATTAGGGCGAAGCTGGATTTAAATCAGCAGGATGAGTGTGGGCGAACACCGCTGATGTTAGCTATCGATAAGTCACATTCACTGTTGACGTTACTTCACTCCGGCGCTGACCAAAATATTCGGGACATTGATGGTAATACTCCCTTGATGTTGGCGATTGCAATGAATAAGCCTAAAGTTGTTTGGGAGTTACTCCATCACCCCCTGACTGAGGTAGAGGGGTGGAATAGGGAGGGAATCACCCCATTGATATTAGCCACGCGGGTGGCGAACAGTGAGGTCATCAGGTACTTACTGGAGGCTGGTGCCAACCCGAACGCAACCAGTGTCACTGGCGAGACCCCGCTGATGTCTGCTGTCATCAGTGGCTATCCGCAAGTGGTGAGGTTACTGTTAGCGTATGAGGCCGATCCTAACGTGCGGGAGAAGGCGGGAGATACGGCATTATCCCTAGCCATCAGAACGGGTAATGCTCAAATAGTGCACGAGGTGATGGTTGGAGATATTAACCCGTGTGTCTTACGCGCAACGCTCCTTGATGCTGTGACAAAGAAGAACCTGACTGCGATCATGACACTTCTGGGATACGTGACGTATCCGCAAGATGTTAATCAGTGTTTGAAGATGGAGAGTAGTCTCCTGATACGCACTTACTTGTATGCTTACTTGTTTGCTCGAAGAATAGAGGTGGGAGTTCGGAATACAATTGATTCTCTTTTTTCTAAACATTAAGTGTTAAATGGAAGTAGTAGTGAGTGTCGCTCCCCAAGATGGATGTGTGGAGGTAGAAGAAGGCCGTGACGTTGCTGAGTACGTCAAGCAGATAATAAAAAGTGGACAGTCAGTGTGCGTTTATTGCGCAACGTCACCGGACTTCGCCCAGCTGGTGGTCACGTGCGCTACCCATTGTCATCTCAATATGTTACACCCTACCATTCCATGGTTGGAGCCTTTCGACTTCTATGGCCGTGATTCCTGTCTGTCAAACTTTTCCGCTTATCGGGTTCGGTCTGCTCGCTGGGGAGTGACGTTTCCTAACGCTGAGGCTTACTTTCATGCGTTTAAATTGGGAGATACCCCAACTGCCCTTGAGCTTAAGCCGTACCTACGGGATGTCACGCCTAGCACTATCAAGTCAGTTGGTAGGCGGAGCTACCTCCGCCCCGACTGGGAGGAGGTTAAATACGATCGGATGGTGGAGATCCTGCGGGATAAGGTAGCCTGTAACCCTGATGTTAAGCAGTTCCTGCTGGCGTTGGGCATTAGGCCAATATTTGAACATACTAGTAGAGATTGGGTGTGGGGCGATGGTGGAGACTCTCGGAGGGGTAGAAATCTACTGGGTAAGGCGTGGGCTGAGGTAAGAACTACCTTATGGTAAGTCCACATAAAACAGACAGAGGTCTTCCATCCTTTACGTAGTTTATAGGCGTCTCAATTGAGACACTTTGACAGTTAATAATGATTAATTGATAAAGTAATTTGGTTATTTTATTATCAATAACAATTGGATTTTGTTTTTGCGCGATCCTTTTTTATCATATTACAAATGTCGCAGGTAACAAGCGCGATTAATAAAGCAATAAAGGGTGCAACCGCTAGTGAGATCAATGCCGCACGTGAGATAGCTAGGGTTCAACAGCAGGAGAGACAGTTAGTGGAGCAACTGCCTTCCATTCGTCCACTTACTGTCGCCATGAGCGTGCTGACCAGAGAGGATTTAGAGGGTACGAAGATTGCCGTCTGCGAGATCACTCGCGAGTCGATACCCAAACCGGAGTCCTTGGAAGTGCACGGCACACTGATGGATCCAATGCTGGGCGCCACTAATAAGCGTCCGTGCGCAACGTGCTCACTGACGATAGATAAGTGCCCTAACCATTATGGTAAGATTCTTTTTAAGCGGACAGTGTGCAATAAGCTACAGCCCAATCCAGTGTACAACCCCCAGAATATTAAGGAGATTGTTTACTTACTGCAAATCATCTGCCGTCAGTGTGGCCACCTCATCCTGGGTGAGGACGCAATTAGATTGAATAAGTTCCGAGGTACGTTCGTTGACCGACTGCAGAATCTCGCTAAGGAATCGAAGGATAAAGTGTGCTATACATGTGGAGATAGCAATCCAGCTTACAGTGTCAGCAGGGGAGATAAGAACATGATCGTCTACCAATATCCCAAAAGTTCGCAACATACGGTGTACCCACTGGAGGCTTATAACATCCTGTCATCTCTCGATGCTAAGGATGAGCGTCTACTCGGCTTCAGCAAGAATAAACCCCGAGACTATATCATGTTCGGAGTGATCGTCACTTCCTTCAATATTCGCCCCGTCCATTACCGAGATGGCATCCCTGAGCAGAATGACTTCACTGAGCACTACGTCCGTATCCTGAAGGCGAGCAACGCGATCAGAAACTATACGCCAAAGGAGAATTACGCTCCTGAGAAGATAGAGGCAGAGTATTTCAATCTGAGCAAGGCGCTCATGAATGCTCTCTGGGACATGCTAATTGGTGTCTCAGGCTCAACATCTCAATCCAAACAGGAGTCATACAGCAGTGTCATTAATAAGAAGGATGGTGTCTTCCGTCGAGATTTGATCGGTAAGAATGTAGATGCCTGTGCCCGTATGCCGATCGGACCCGGACCCTATCTGGGTGTGGACGAGATTGGCATCCCTAAGAAGATTAGGTCGGAGCTGACGGTTCGGGAACGCGTCTTCGATCACAATGTTAAGAAGCTGACTGAGCTATTGCGTCGGGGTGAAATCGTGCGCATCATTCGGCAGAGCTCCACATATGTCATCAATGATGTTAATAAGACCTTCGAGGAGTTGCAACCCGGAGATCAGGTAGACAGATGGCTCCAGAACGGTGATTACATTATCGCTAATCGCAATCCATCCTTACATAAGCACTCTATCCGCGCCTTCCGAGCCAAGCTGAAGGAGGGTATAAACATTGACCTTCCGGAAGAGACCTTGCCGGGCTTCAACGGTGACTATGATGGTGATGAGGCTAATTTGCACATGCCTCAGCTCATTGAGGCTCGTGCCGAGATTCAGTCCCTAGCTACCCCAGATAAGGCAGTGCTCTCAGATGCTAAGGGCGGTGTCATCGTCGCCAGTATTCAGGATACTTTATTGGGGATCTACCTTCTGACAGCTCCCAATATCTTCCTACCGAGGGACTTGTGGATGGACGGCTACTCCCAGCTGATGGAGCGTGAGTATGACATTTCAGCCCTGTTCAAGAAGGCTGAGGAGTTTGGGTATAATCTTTACACGGGGAGAGGGATATTCAGCGCCACTCTACCGCCAGACCTCTCCTTCCGAGCTAAGCTGGAGCCGGCTCAGGAGTGGGCTGAGCCTCGCACCAATGAGACGCTGACTAAGACAGAGAATTATCTATTCATTGATAATGGCCTGCTGATGTCCGGAGCCATTACCTCCAAGCACATTGGGGTGGGAGGTGTCTTGGGTATCTTCATGTACCAGAAGTACGGCGGTAAGAGATACATTCAATTCCTCGAGGATATTAGAGCCATCGCCAACTGGTTCTTGCAGGTACGAGGCTTTACTGTCAATGTGGAAGACATGACGTCTATCTTCTCGCCCGATGCGGAAAAGAACAATAAGGAGCTACGTAAGATATTGGATCAGTCGTATCAGAAGGCATCTAAATTCTCTGACCCTAGAGATAATCCCTATGATGAGCGCAAACGTCGAGAGAACTGGCTACTAGCCCTAAACAACGCAAAGAATCAAGCCATGTCCACTCTCAATATGCAGTATCGCGATTCGAACATCAAGTCATTAGTCGAGTCTGGTACGAAAGGAAATGCCTCCACTTACGTTCAAATACATGGTATCCTCGGACCGCAGACAGTGAATGGGGAACCACTACCTTACGGTATTGGCTCTGGCTCTGACGCCAGAGTTACACCCTTCTTCCCACCTGGAGTGGACAATCCCCGAGCTTACGGCTTCTGTGAGAGTAACCTTGGCACGGGCTTGAGTGTCGTCGACTATCTCAATCACATGACCAATGCCGTGGCTGACGTAGCTCGAGGTAAGATAGGTGTCGGAGACTCTGGCTACATTCAGACCAAGTTAGTGAAGTCCATGGAGGATGATGTGGCAGCCTTCGATGGTACACTCCGCGCCTCAATGAAAACTCTCATCCAATTCGTCACATACGAGATTAATATTAACCCGAGCTGGTTGATAAAGGCGGTGGATAAGCGAGGTGCCTATTATTCATACATAGACATGCCTAACGTCGTTTTGAACCTGAATCTCAATCCGAAGTACCGTAATGAGAAGAAGCGTGTTCTCACCGATGAGGAGCGTCACAAGTTAACTAGCTTCGTGTTGGATAACAACATCGTGGAGCGCTTCAGTGTATTTCCCGATGTAGATAGGAGGGTGAGAGAAATCCACTATGATATACTTAACCGTCAACTGACTTCGTTAGAATTAGTTCCCACCGATGCTTACTTGGACGAGCTACGGGAAGACATCGAAGATAAACTGAGGAAGGCTAGAGTGGAGCCGGGGGAGGCAGTTGGGCTACTGGTTGCCACCTCTACCGGTGAGGTCTCAACCCAGATCACTCTGAAGCTGAAGGGTTCCGTTGGAACCGGTTCCGCCCGCACTGTCTCCAACCAAGTTTCCAATATGAATACACTCCTTAACGCACCTATCAATCCCCACGATCGCACTACCTATATCTACTTCACTGATCGTCCGACCAAACGGGAGGTGTTCAAGCGCCGTAAGCAATTTGAGGT
>JAKAXF010000044.1 GCA_021816645.1 Microcaldota archaeon
AAAACAATACGGAGCAAACATGAAAAACAACCCTCTGACGCTGTTCTACGGGTACACAGCGGAACAACTCAGCACCTGGTGCGGCATTACCAAAACGTACGCCGTGGAACTGAAAAAAGGAACCCGCAAACCCTCCAAGCGAATCACCCGGCTTTTCCTCTACCATATCAATCAGCGACTACTCGGAACAGAATGGACCGGCTGGCGCGTCTCCGGTGACCGCTTATACAGCCCTGAAGGCTGGTTTCTTACACCCGGGGATATCCGCGCGTTGCCATACCTGGTGCAGCTACACGATGAACTCACGCGGGGCTTGCAGGATGGCGTGAAAGCCGCACGTGTCGGATTGCACACCGTAGCAAACCAAAAATGTACAGCTCGATCTTAACAGCGCCAACAAGAAAGAGAGCTTCCGGCCATCCCTGGCCCAAGACGATTCAACGATATCAGACATTCAACGGAAATGTTGAATAACAACACGATCGCGATCAAACGGGATCCTTTTTAAAGGGCTCCAAAGTACTAGGAGATCAGTAAATGAAACTCATACTACAGATTGCAGCCGGTGTGTTCATAGGATATCTCGCAGCACAAGCGATCATAAACGCAGCAGAAACTTACGAAGTTAAAATCGGCATGCAAGAAGCAAAGAAAGAAATAACATCTACAGAAAACGCTTATCTCAACAGCATAAGAATACCAGTAACATACAAAGCAGAAGAAAAAAGCAAAAAAGTATGGATACCAGGACAACCGATCCAAACCTGTATGAACGGAAAGCGTGTGCTTAACGCCGCAGTGCTGAAATGCCGAGAAGGCTACTTTGTGACCGTACCCAGCAAATAACGACCGCACAGAATCGCCCAGGAGACGCGATCAACACCCTACCCTGTACCCGGACATCCCTGGAAAAGTCACACGGTAGACAAGCCAGGGAAAGGCTTGCGAATACGGGTAAATGCAGAAGTTACCGACTTGACAACCTGACGCGAAAGAACCCAATCATTTTCGGTAAACGGAAGCACCGGAAGCACCGGCAGCACAAAGTCAGAACAAACATCAGACCTGCGCTTTAAATTACGTTGCACATAATCAGCCATCGGCTCACCAAACGGCACAATATCAACATCATTATACATAGCCAAGGAGGAAGCAAGCACCTGATAGAAAGCAGCCCAAAACAAACACACAACGGACTGATAATCATAATCACAAATTTGCGCATAAGTCATGCCGTAGTAACTGACACAAAGGTCGTGCATAAGCTGATCAATGGGGCAATGAACGGAAAACCGACGCGTAGCTTTACCGAACTTGAGACCAGACTTCGACATGACAGACCAAGCCACCGGCAACGGCTCACGAACCGTTACCACCACCTTAAGAGGATCACCGAAAACAGAATCAAACAAAGGACCGGCAAAGGCATACTTCAACGCCTTTTTTACCACGATGCAAGGACGCGGATACAAAAGCTTAATGCCAACAGCAAGCTCCGCAATCTGCATTGCAGATCGCGACAAGACCTGAACGGAACGAACCGGACCGGGAAACGCAACATCAGGAGTGCCATCGTGGACCACAAAAGCAGGTAGCTTGTCCACGTCACCACACTCGTAATGCTGCAACAGGCGGTTGAGCATAAATGTACCGCCGGTGCGTGGAGCACCCACAATCCAAACAAACCGATAACCTTTGAAGTACGAACGTAATGCAATGGAATCGCCGGTGAGCACCCAAGTGAGAACCTGATAAAGCTCCTCAATCACCTTGCGACCAGGTGTTAACGACAAAACAGCCGCAGCATTGGACTTCGCAAAACGATCCACCTTAGAACGATCCGCAGTAAAACGCTCCGTAACCTGGTCTAACCAGTCCACATCCTCAAACGGCAAACCGTCCAGCTTCCGATGTACAAAATCCAAAAAAGCACCGGAGACAGGAAAGGAATCATCAGTCAAAGTAAAACGAACAGACATGGTTAGCTCCTTTCAGCACCGCATCGAGTCCGGTGCGCGTTGGCGACGGTAATAAAGCGATCAAGGACCAGGCAAGCGCGACTTACCGGGTTTGCGAACCTCCCACAAGCCCCAATCCTGGCCCACGGTCAGGGGGGCAAGCCCCCTGACCGTGGCCCAGAACAGGACGCCAGGAAGAAGGGGCAGCAACAGCAGAATAGTCAGCCAGGGCAAGGGCTGGGGTCGCACGTAATAGCGCCCGGCAACGTGCCACGGGCTCAATACGGTGCTGACAGCGCGCATATCGCGCATCTGATCGCCCACCATTTCCAAACCGCTTTGGAACACCTGGCCGGTGTCATACGACTTAAACAAGTCCCTGGCACGATACCAGCGGCGATCATGATGCAGACCGGTCGTGCCCTGGCCATATCGAAAGGTTGCCACAGAAGCCTGAGGCAGCTTTACACGAACACCGAACAGACGAAGCACCGACCCCAGCAACGGAATCGGCACAGTGTGCACAGCACGGACCTGCACGTTGAACTCACAAAGCGCGTCCCGAAGCTGCGAATCCACCAGGGAAATATCCTGCACAATCAAATACACGTCCCAGCGAAACTTCCGCGCATGCAAAAACCAATCAATGACCGGCAACCGTTCCTTATCGTTCCACTTGCGAGAGTTAAACCACGTCCCCAGCTCGTCCAATACCAGAACACCAAAACGTTTACCGGAATAATCCCGAGCCTCGCACCCATACCCCAATGCCTCGAGATCCTGAACCCGCGGCTTATCCGGCAACCTGGTAACGGTCGCCCTGAACATGCGCGGAAGCAACAGAGGAAGATCAAGGTTGATATTCGTAGCCACGCGACGGTGACGCAAGAGAGCATCACGCATCACGCCGACAGTAAACAGTGTTTTACCGGAACCGAGCCTACCCGCTACGAAATGAACAGACATGGCAGAAAACGACCTCCTAAAATCAACTCAGCGACGCGATCAGCACCCTACCCTGTACCCTTGCATCCCCCAATTCAGTCACCCGTGGCGTGGATTTTAATAACCGCCTGTACATTGCGATAAACCCAGATTGCAATCTCAGACGTAAACATAAGATTGAGAACAGTCGGAAGATTCGGCGGGATACAGGCATACATAAACGCGAGACTCACCGAACCCGTGCTAATTGTGAACGCAGACGGGAAGAAGAAATTAACACCAGCCCAAGCAGCGTGTAAGGCAGCGTACACAACGGCATAGCCAGCAACCAACGCAGCCAGTACAGCAACACCAGCAGCCAGACGAAAGCCGATCTTCGAGACCAGCCAAGTCACCGCCAATCCCAAAAACTCACCGATAGCCGCAAAGATTGGCATCTAGGTATCCGTCCTCTTAAACAGACCCGTAGCAAGAAAACGCTTCCAAAGATAAATAACCAACACACCATAAAGAAGCATCTGCATAAGACCCTGAATGATCGTCGCAGCATCGCAAACGTTAAACGGCATACTGATGCCATCAATTACCCAAGTCTCAGGAACACACGGACCACCGAGCTGTGACTGTAAAGAACTCAAATCAGGAGTTACAGGACCAGAAACAGAAGGCGGAGCACTACCGATTGCAGCGATCACCGGAGCTTGTGCAAGCGTGGTGCTGGTACCCGGCATGTTCACCGTAGTAGCAAACTGAGCAGCGATATACGTTGCAGCACCCGCAATTGATGCAGCAGAGGCAGCCGTTGAACTGGTAGCCGAAGCAATCTGAGTCAGTAACTGACACTCTTGTGCAGGACAACCCTGTCCCGTACCAGCAGAAGGCGCGGGCGTGGTAGTAGAACCGTAATTACTACCCGTACCGACCGTTACGGGCTTCGTGGTGCTACCCGCTACACAAGTCGGATTGCAATAATCAATAGCAGGACCAACACCAGTCGGCGGAGTGCCGACGCCAGGGACAACAGTCTGAGTAGGCACAGCAGGCGTGCCATACGTGCCATCATTAGGTGAAGGAGGCGAAGGCGTACCGGTCGCGCAAAAAGTGCCACCATTAACCGCACTGACACAAGAATCATTGGGCAATTGCGACGCACAGATAGGATTACCGTCTACGTAACCGCAACCAGTCTGTCCCGGTCCAGTATCCGTGCCATTGGATGAACCGCAAACTACAGAGGCACCCTCCATACAAGACGTATCAGGAGGATTTGCAGCACTCGGAGAACCACCAGCAGTCGGCTCACCCGTAGAAGGCGCTGCATTGCCTGTGTAAACACCACCCACGGTACAGGTCAAAGTCGTAGACGATCCTGGCGTCGGTATACAAAGCGACGCAGTATCTAACTGAACCTCACAATTGTTCGACGAATTGGCAGCGTAACTATTAAACGAGCCGCTACCAGTGACAGGCTCCGTAACTTGAAACTCACCGACGTATTTACCCTTGTCGGCTTGACAGGTAGCGTTCGGCGGTGCCTGTCCGTTCACAACACACCAATCTGGATAACTCGAACTCAATGACCCACCGGAAGGACAAGTCAAGTTAAACGACTCAGTATCAAAAACAGGAGAATCACAACCAGAACCAGCCGACGCCGTGTTAGACGTTGAACCAGTAGAGGCGCTGGAATAGGTAGGACCAGCCGAAGAGTAAGACCAAGCACAAGAACCCGGACCCGGTGAAAAATTTGCGGCCCAGGTCTTAAACCCAGCAGTACAAGAAGATTGCCAAGAATTAACAGATTCCTGCGTAGGACTCGAAATAACACAACCAGAAATGTTATTAGAGGAACCAGTTGTTAAATACGCTTGATACGTTGTCGTGGACTGAGCATAAGAAACCGCCGAGTAAGCAAAAACCAGGAGCGCTGCAAAAAACAGCGCTCCCAGCACCTGCCGCACTAGACGGGCTAGAGAGCAGGATTTCACGCTTACACCTTCTTCGTGAAGCTCTTCACCAGCTTGATGAGTACCACCAAGCCAGCAATTGCCACAACGTACGGCATCACGTCCGTGAACATCGACTGAGCACCGGTGAAGATGCTGGTCAAAGTGGACTTGAAGCTCGCATCATTGAAGGTGATGCTCGGGCCGGCAGTCGTCGCAAGGGCGGATTGGCTCACAGCCAAAGTGCCACCGATGACAGCGATACCGATAACGTCCACGTTACCCGAGACAAAGCGCTTCAGAGCTTGCCATGCACGTTTCACAACGTTCATATCACACACTCCCGGGCCACGCTCAAAGGTGATCAATTACACGCTTGAGGGCACCAAACAAAAGACCGATGGCGAAGCCCGAACCCCACGCGGTCAAAGCATAGATGCACATATTCAACGCTACCGTCTCGATGCTCACCTATGCCACCCTTTCGGCTAACGCCGAAACCCTGCACTGAAACCCATGTAAAAAGAGTGGAGTGAACCCTTCTGGCTGGGCAGCATGGGGATAAAGTTTAGGCTACGCTGTTGGGGCTTTATGGAGAAGTCCCATGAGAGCCAGACGTCGTTACAGTGAAGAGTTCAAG
>JAKAXF010000001.1 GCA_021816645.1 Microcaldota archaeon
GGAGTGTTAGTGCCAGAGGATAAGATTCCACTATTACGAGAGGAACATGGAATCGGCGCCTCTAGTGAACCGGTTGTGATTGCATTGCCGGGTAGCCACGCGCCAAAAGGATAAGTCCTGAAAGCATCTAAGGACGAAGCTGTACCCGAAACGAGGCACTAGGGCGGTCGTAATAGACGACTTTGATAGGACGGGTGCGCAAGCAGAGAGCTTCGGCGATCTGCGAACATACCGTTACTAAAGCCTGATTTTGTAAGTCTCTTCTCCGACTTTTTTTGTTTTTGAATTGGCCAGCGTAAGCTATAAACGAACTACCTGATCCTTATTGGTAGGAAAAGACGCTGGAATCATAGTCTTATTTGACCGTAGCGTTAAGGTTCTCTATCCTGTTCTTGTAGTTGAACAGAAGGTAGTTTGCGTAGCTTTTCATTGTTGCCGTATTGGCGTTGTTGGTTAGATTTGACGTAGAGGCGCTCAGCACTACGTCGTTGTCCTGCACGTAGAGGGCCAGCACCTCGGCCGAGGTGTTCGTGTTCTTGTAGTCGGGATACACCACGGTCGTGTATACCACGCTGCTGTTGTAGTAGGCGTTGGGTATGTTGCTGTACCATGGACTTGTATTGAGATCGCTTCTCAGCGCATGCAGGAACGATGATGCATCGGAAACGTTCAGGAAGGAGTACTTGTTGAGTATCATATAGTATGGCACCGACACGTTCGAGCGGGAAGAAACGTTCAGTATGGCCGTGCATATAGACGTAATATTTGAATTGGCGTAGAAGGTGAAGTTTGAGCACGTGCTTTTTGTTACGAAATAGGTTGTTCTGTATATCCTGAATTCATGTGAGGCGTGGAATGCGCTGAAGGTTGCGGCGTAGTAGGCACCGGCTATTAGAACTACGAGCACTACAAGGGCAGCTGCATACGGCAACCAGTCTGGCTTCTTGCCTTTTCTAGAATGTTTGCTTCTTCTCGCCATAAGACATCAACCTGATTAACCCACTAGACCTTCCACTTTTTGCAGTATCTTGCCCTCCAGAAGGATGAGCCTTGATACGTTCATGGTCTGCGAGAAACCCTCATCGCCAACCTCAACGTCAACACCCTTGTACATCGAGACGACCATGTAGTAGTCGACGTTGCTGGGTGTGCTGCCCGTATAGTTGGCTATAGCGTAGCGTATCCCGGCAGGTGTAAGGTTCGAGAATCTAAGTATGTACGCCGGATTTCCATCAACGGTAGTGGGCGTGGAGCTGTACGTGCTGTTTGATATAATTAAGGAGAATATTTTAGTATCGCAGAAGCCCCTGTTTGAGTAGAACCTGCTCGCCGCCTGTTGGGCTATGGTGCTGTTGTAAACCTTTATAGAGGTGTATTCGAAGAACGGCTCGGTAGTGCTTAGCGTTGCGAAGTCCACTGGATGGGTTATGGAGAAATTCCTGCCCAGGTAGTAAGCCGTTGTGAGCAGCGCTACGCAACTGCTGTTTACCATGTTAACATTAGCGTTGGGGTTCGTAGTAACGTTCAGGAGCGGAAAGGGGTTTGAAGGTCCAAAAGAAGCGAGGAAGCTGTTTATGCTGTTTGACAGCTGAACGGGCTGTGTGATACCAACCGGATGCTGAGGCTGACTATAGAAATAAACGAATGCAAGGACAATTGCTGCTGCAATCACCACCGCCACTACGGCTATATACTCCTTCTTCCTCATTGGCATTTTTTCCTTGACGACCTTATCTTGGATCGTATCTTGATCTGGTATGAACTCACCATTTTAAAACATCAGGAAGTTATCATATTGAATCAGCGCCGCTCAGCACACCATTTGCCAGGAAGTTGTTGCCAGAAGTGGTGAACAGGTCGTATACCGTCACCCCGTTCGGCACTGGTATTATGTCAATCGTGGATATGCTCGTGTAGGTCCCACTTATCGGGTTGTATATCTCATCGCCTACGGCAAGGTCCTTGGCTAGGAGCCATCCGCTCGTTCCGGTAGATGGATTGTAGACATAGAAGCTCTCCTGCGAGTCCGTGCCTATAACACCGTTGATTACATATTCCTGATATACCTTGTAGCTTATTATCTCCTGCACCACGTCGGGATAGAACTGGTGCGTCTGCACGTTGTACGACAGCAGTACATCGCCAGCGTGTAGGTTGTTGATGTACACTTCTGTTCCGTTCGCCAACAGGACAGGGGTTCCAGCGACGAACGATATTGAAGTGGTGCTGCCGTTTGTAGATTTTGATGCGCCGTTTGATGAACCGTTTGATGAGCCGTTTGAAGAACCGTTTGATGAACCGTTTGAAGAACCGTTTGATGAACCGTTAGAGGAGCCGTTTGATGAACCGTTTGATGAGCCGTTTGAAGAACCGTTTGATGAACCGTTAGAGGAACCGTTTGATGAACCGTTTGATGAGCCGTTTGATGCGCCGTTAGAACCAGGGGTAGCGGTGCTGTCGGCTAGCTTTCCAGATGCAATGAAGTCGTTGCTCGATGTACCTATCGGGTCGTACACTACCAAGCCGTTGGGTTTCTGCACGACTTGTACTGAGGACACTTTGACGTAGGCGTTGTTTACCGGGCTGTATATCTCGTCCCCTACAGTAAGGTTGTTGGCGAACACCCATCCGTACGCTCCGGTTGACGGCACATACGTATAGAACTTTTCTGCGGCGTCTGTGCCGATATTGCCGTTGATTATGTATTCCGTATAAACATTATAGCTGACCAGTTTCTGCACCACGTTCGGATAGAACTGGTGCGTCTGCACGTTGTACGACAGCATAACGTCGCCCTCTTTGAGGTCGTTTATGCTTACAGTTGTTCCGTTTGCGAGTAGGACTGGTGTTCCGGCAATGAACGACGCTGAAGGCGATGACGTGGCTGTATTTGTAGATCCGTTCGTGGATCCGTTTGTAGCAGAGTTTGTGGCTGCATTTGTAGCGGTGTTGGTTGCTGCGTTAGTTGCTGTGTTAGTTGCTGTGCTCGAGGAGGTGCTTGTTGCTGTGTTTGTTGCGGTGTTTGTAGCGGTGTTGGTCGCTGCGTTAGTTGCAGCGTTTGTGATCACTGTACATTCCTTGAAGCAGCAAGAACCTACGCATGCAGTTATCGTGCCGCACGAGTACCCAGACTGGCATGAATTGAGCGTACCACAGGTACCTGAGACATAGCACCCAGTCGCACTTGGAGCATTTGTTGCCGCGTTGGTCGCCGTATTTGTTGCGGTATTGGTCGCTGTGTTTGTTGCGGTGTTGGTCGCCGTGTTAGTTGCTGAGTTCGAGGAGTTGCTTGTTGCTGTGTTTGTTGCGGTGTTGGTCGCTGTGTTAGTTGCTGAGTTCGAGGAGGTGCTTGTTGCTGTGTTTGTTGCGGTGTTGGTCGCCGTGTTAGTTGCTGAGTTCGTAGCTGTGTTCGTTGCGGTGTTGGTTGCTGTGTTAGTTGCTGAGTTCGAGGAGGTGCTTGTTGCTGTGTTTGTTGCGGTGTTGGTCGCCGTGTTAGTTGCTGAGTTCGTAGCTGTGTTCGTTGCGGTGTTGGTTGCTGTGTTCGTAGCGGCGTTAGTGCTCACCGTAGAGGTTGTCGAAGTAGTTGTTGTTGTGCTGGTTGTTGTAGTAGAAGTCGTGGTTGAATAATAGTTTGCGGTCTCCCCTACCGCGTTGTTCATGGTTATGGTGCTGCTTGTCGCGGTTCCGCTGTAGCAGCCGTTGCCGGTGCACGTCCAGTTCTTGAATATGTATGGTGCGACCGCGCTTTCAGATATAGTTATTCCAGAAGAGGCGTTGTACCATCCGCTTCCCGGGCTGAGCGCTCCGGCAGCGCTCGGATTGGCGAGCTCGGTAAGATAGTACTGGGTATAGTAATTAACATTTACCGTAGTGTTCTTTGTAGCCGTGTAGTTTATCGTAGGTGTAGTATACGTCACACCATTTATCGTAGTGTTCTTGAATACGATCCTCTCGCCGGAATTGATGTATATTACGGGGGTAAAGTTTATGTGGTGCTGGCTGTTGATGCTCCAGAGGAATGTAGTAGTAGAAAGCTGCGAATAGTCGTATCCGGTTCCGTCTATAGTGACCAGTACCGATGAACTCGATGATAGCAGCGACCCAACGTTTGAAGAAGGTAAGAATGTGACTGCTATAGGTGGAGTGAAGTTTATGTATACGCTTGCGTTGTAGCCGGCGTACATCGCCGTTACCTTTACCTTCGTTACCGTAGACCCCCATATGTAGCTTAGTGCTATGCCTGTTGTGTTCGTTGTTGTTACCTGCGGGCTTATGGAGAACGGAGGAACAGCGTTAGTGCCGTTTGACGCGTATACCGCGGTAAAGTTGACCGTGGCCCCGCTCAAAGGATAGCCGAGCAACTTGACCAGTGCGTAAATTGGGTCTTTTACGTTGGAAAGCGCAGATTGCGTAGTGTTCTTCGCGCTTAGTGTAATTGTGCTGTTTGTAGATATCAGGGGCGCTGCGTGTGCCGTGAAACTGCCCTGATATACCTGCGTTGGCGCACTCTGGCAGCTCTGCTTGCTTGTATTGGAATTGAGGCCGCAGTACGAAGCGCTCAGGTACACTTTACCAGATAGGAACTGCCCGAGCGAGGTCTGCACCGGAAGAGTTACCTGACATATTACAGCACCTCCGGAAAGCACGTACGACGGACGGCAGGGATACGCGGTCGTATTGGCGTTGTTTATGCTAACGTAAAGTTTCGGGTTTAGTATAGGATACGGCTGCGTGTTTGTAAGGAATACCGCCAAAGTGGTGGCGTGCGTCGTAGCGTTCGCTCCGACTACCAGGTCGTTGCAGTACACGTTAGATATGAAAGAGCACGAAGAGGGGACAATTATGTGCGGCACGCCGAGATAAAGATAAAGAAGCGATGCTATTACCGCTATCAGCAGCACGGCCCAGCCGTAAGTAACCAGGTATTCGAGTGCGCTCTGACCGGACTCACCAGTACGCTCTATTTCTTTAATATCATCTTTTGCTTGAGCGCGGCTGAAGCTAGTGTTGTGACTCCTGCTCCTGGTAAGCCTGGACCTGCTCTTTGACCCCATTTTACCTACTTTATTGTTGCGTACAAAATATTTATATTGCTATGCAAGTGTGTCGTATATTTGTTTTTTACGATTACATTTCAAATATATGGAATGTTGGTTATCTATCTTGTGCGCCTAGCGCGACCTTTCGCGGCCCGGGGACGGCGGCGCCTCCTTGAAGAGAGCAGCAGCGCCGCGTAGACCAGCACGGTGACCACGGTAGCCGCGTACAGTATCGTATCGTTCCTTCCCTTCGACGCCGATCCTGTAGTCTGTGGTATCGTAGTTGTGAGTGCTGTGGTAGTAGTTGTGTAACTCACGGTCGAATTGAAGTATACGTCCGACATGTAAAGGGTGCTGTTGGATTCTATCAGCGGCCTCTTGAATCCGCGCGATACTGTGATGTTGCTCAGTGAGATATTTTGCGAGTTGGCCGACATTATCGCGAACGAATCGTTGTACTCGGAGACGTTTATCGTGGTGTTGAGCAGTCGAATGTCAGAAGAATTGTCAAAGAAAACCCCGTTGCCGTATATCCTGCATCCGTTTACGGTTACGTTCTTAGCACCTCTAAATTTTATTCCGTATATCTGGTCGTTGAAAACCGCTCCGGAGCAATTGAGGTATATGTTCTTGCCTATTATGTATGCGGTTGTGTTGCACGGGGCGTTTACCAAGTACGGGCCCTGCTGGGATACAGGGAGCACAACAGGAACTGAATGATAATAGCCGGGGAACGACAGGTTAGTGGTAAGGAGCGTCGTATTCGCAAGGCTCGCGCAAAAGCTTAGTCCAAAGCCGAAGCTCGGCGTAGTAGAGTCCTGGATGTAGCTTATGTTCCTTCCAGCGTTGCCCACGCTGATCGTGATGCTGGAATTCTTCGCCACTGGTACTTTGGTGTTGTAGTTTATCGCGTACATTTTCGTGCCGTTGTCCATCGTGTATTCGTAGCTCGAATTCGGATAGTTGAGTACTTTTACAACTGTAGCGTCCTTGCCTAGCGGCCCCGACAGCGGATCTACTGTAAATGAATCGTCGGCGTTGTACCTGTACAGGAATGTTGTGAAGTTCCAGTTCGTGTCCTGTGGAGGCACCGCAACCAACCATCGTATTGTTATGTTGTGCGTTCCGTTGTCTGGTATAGTGTAGTAGTTGAACATAGGGAAAATCGGCTGCACGTAGATGGGCGTAAGGTTCATGTTGCCGCTTATGTTGAAGTTGAAGAATATTAGCTGGTCGTAGGCGAAGAACGAGTATACCAGTGAGTAGGGATTGTAGTTTACTGTCCTGTTATTGAATACAGTATAGGCGGCGAGCTTGTACGTCTTGCTCCCTATCAACCTGCCGTAGCTGAGGTTGGTTATGTTCTTGTAAATCTGGGTCTGCGACTGGTTGTACGCCCCGAAAGGCACTATGGCGCTGAGGTTCTTGATCGTGGAGTTTATGAAAGGGGTGCTAGAATAGTTCGGCATCAGCTCCGTCTGTCTCACCACTCTTGTGCCGTTAAACGTCGGGTATATGTATCCGAATCCTGCCACGCGGTCTCCGAAAAGCGACGAATTGTAGCCGTAAGGCTCCAGGACGTTGACGCGCAGATAGTATCCTATTGTTACGCTGGAGTTCAAACCCTCAAATATAGCGGGCCTGCTCTGCGAACCAATTATGTAAACGCTTGAACCATTCTGTAGAATCATCCTTGAACTTCCGGAAAAGGAGCAGTTGTAGAACGTGTCTGAACGCGAACCAGTCCCCACGCTGATGTTGACAATAGGCGGGGAGCCGCTGCACAGTATGTTGGCTCCGCTGATCCCAGATGGTATCGCGACATCGTAGGATCCGCACTGGCTCGCGCTTATGGTATAATTTTCACCTGAGTTGTTTATAGAGTACGCACAATCCGTTGCGGTAGCGGCGCTCGACAGGGCCGGAGAGATTAGTATAAACAGCAATAAAACCGTGGAAACTACTATGATAAGATTGATCAACTCCATGTAAATCTATTAGAAGTTTGTTGGTTAGTTTTTTATTATTATCCTTGTATCAAATAATGAATCTACTAATTGTTTTTAAGCGGATCGTGTGATGGTTCTGTGCAAAATGGCAAGGGTTTCTCTGGCTCTTCTGGATTTGACAGGCTCACGCTTCTTTTGTTCCTCGCCGTAGTGGCGGTCGGGATAGCAGCCGCGTTCTGTGTGTTCTCGGGGTTAGATCCGTACTACGATGATACGTTCTACGTGTTCTACGCCTACCAGCTTCTCTCGGGCAACCTGACCTTCATGATCAACGCCTTCAGCTACTCTTTCCTGAATCTGGTTCCGATAGCGGTATCGTTTGCGCTGTTAGGGTACAACACCTACTCTGCGATACTACCATCGGTAGTCGAGTACGCGCTGCTCATATTTCTGGCGATGATGGTTGCACGCAGGCTCTATGGGAGGGCCTTCGCCGCGATAGGAGCAGGACTCGTAGCCACGGCCCCGTTTCTTACGATGTACATCACAAGGGCGCTGCCAGACATAAACGTCGGTCTTGCCGTAGCACTATCAATATCGCTTTTCCTGCTTAGCATTCGACGCGGGACCAGAATCCTCGCCGTGGCTTCTGGAGTGGCCGCTGTTTATACTGTTTATGTAAAGAACGTTGCTGTCCTTTACCTGGCGCTTTTCATAATCGCAAACCTGATCGCGTACAGAAGCGCTTTATTGCCACGCAAATCTGGGCGTGGGCACGCAAAGGCGTCAAAAGCAAGACCAATGTCGTTAGCCAACCTGGGCATAACATTTCTTTGCATAGCGATAGGCCTCTTTCTTTACATGCTCATATTTTATTTGAGCACCAGCAATCCTTTCTTCCCGTTCGTTAACTACGGCACCAATCCGGCAACGTTGCCGCCGCTCCAGGAGCTCTACCTGCTTGTGAAACCATATTATTCATATTCCGGCCAGGGACTTCAGAGCAATTTTGAGCTGTTCAGCCTAGGGCCCATAGTCATCCTGGCTGTGATCGGCACTGCTATAGGAATCTACAAGAGGGACGGCAATATAAACTACCTTTCGTTTTTCAACTGGTTCATCTTCGCGTACCTTGTATTTGGAACTTCCACCATCCACGGCTACGTGACTGTGCCGACAGTTTCCAGGTTCTTCGCGGTCATAGCCATGCCCCTTGCAGTGCTGGGCGGATACGCGATGTACAACATATACAGGGCCGCAAAAGTAGTATTCAGAAACAAGACTTTGGTGATGACCCTTTTCGTTCTGCTTGTGGTGGCCATGGAGCTCTCTTACATCCCGGTATACAAGATGTTTACGTATTACGCTTCATGGATCTACGGATCAAGGAGCGAATTTGTTTCTGCGGCGTCGTACATAGAGAACGCAACGCGGGGCCAGAATGCGTCAATTTATGTAAGCGCACCGGCAGACGGCCTGCTCCTTGACGGTCTGTACTATACCAACTTTTCAGTTTCTTTCAGCAGAAACTTTAGGTTGTATTCCGTAGCTTACTATTCTAACAACACGATTGTGGTAGATGGATCTCACGTGTGCAATGACACTGTCGGAAAGAGCTCGTACCTAATCGATATAGGCAGCACGGAAAGTCCATACGCGACGAGCTACGAGCGCGGCAACATGTACGGTTGGCTCGGGAACAATTGCACTGCTGAACAGATCTCGAGCTTTTTGGGGAGTAATACGACACCCTTTAAGATTTTTCTTTACAAAATTAACTACAACGCTTGAACGATGCTGTCATGGTAAGATATCATAGTAGAAAGAGAAAAAAGAGGTATTCTGGTAAACGCTGGAGTGTGCTCGCTCCAATCATAGTAGTGTTGGTACTGCTCGCCGTGGCGGCAGCCTCTTATGTGTTAACACATACGACGGGTACCACTACACTTCAGGCAGGCCAGATGCTTAACTATAGCTGGGGAACTGCAGGTGTTGTACACCAATATGATGGTGGGATAAACCACACGTACTACGTTGACAAGAATATAGGAGATATAAACGTTAGCCTGAACGACACCATAATGGGACCGGTAACAATATACAGAGGCATGCTTTTCGTTACGACCGCCGGGCCGTACCACGACCAACTGATAGCAGATTACAAGAATACGCCCGGGTCACTTGCGGCTATAGACGTATACACAGGCAAAGTAGTGTGGCGGGACTACTTTCCTAACCAGCTGATAGGGCAACCGGTGACCGTGGGCAACATGCTGCTCGTGTCGATGAGCAACAACGAAGAGATACCGCCTCCCAACTTTACCAAGTTCAACAACATGGCCGATGCGGTCTACGCAATCAATATGAGCAACGGTACGATACTGTGGAAGTTCAACCTATCCGCGCCTTCGATGTTGACTCCGGCATATGCGGGAGGTAGGTTTTTCCTTCCGAACATGGGGGGATACCTGATGGCGAACGTCAGCACGGGCAACGTGGTTTACAGCAACTTCACAGGCCTTCCAGATACCATGTCGTCTCCGCTGCTCATCAACGGGACTGTTTACTTCGGAGCTGGAACAACAAACGAGTTCACCTCTAAAAATATAACAGGTACATTCGTGTTCTATTCGATAAACTTCACATCCGGGTCGATTTTATGGACCCACGAGTTTCCAGAAGCTGGAAGCGGTTTGAACGACGTTTCTCCAGGCTACTATAAGGGTATAATAGTTACTGGTTACCTAAATCACAGTATGTACAACTACCCGACCCTGGTGGGTCTGAACGCGAGCAACGGCAATGTGATCTGGAAGGTAGATGAATCTTACGAGACCACAAAGCTGCCGGTTATCACGCCAAGCGTATACTACTCGGGGGCCGAACCGCTGACCGAACCTACCATGACCGCGATAACCATGTACAACGGGACGGCGTACGCCGATTCCAACTTTCTTGGAGTGCTCTTCGCAGTCAACGCGACCAACGGAGCAGTACGCTGGATGTTCAATACTGGGCAGTGCGAAAGCAACCCGAACATACACGATGGTTATCTGTATATAATGAACGACATTGGTGTACTTTACGTACTAAACGCGACCGATGGCGCATTGGTCAACGAATTGAACACGAGCATGCACCACCTGTCAAACGAAATTACTATAGCTAAGAACAAGATTATACTTACGAGCCTGAACGGCAGTGTTGTTTCGATTCCGATAAGCAGGCTTACGAAGCCGAATCAGTGATACTATGCCAAAGCGCACAAACGACAAAGGCATCACCAGAAAGAGGGCTTACATGCTCCTCGTGCTTATAATGATTCTGGGAACCGTGCTGTCTTCGCTTGTTTTCAAAGGGATGAGCTTCTACGGGGATGATTTCGCGTACGCGGGGTTCATGCCAAACATACTCAGCAATACTTTCAAGGTGAACGCAAACATATTCTCGCTAAGGCTGATGCTTCTTTACCCTATGGCGCTGTTCGTAAAGCTGTTTGGGTATACTGATCTAGGTGCTGGCTTCTATGCCCTAATCAGCTACATCATAACGATATTCCTAGTGTTCCTGCTCGGCAAGGAGTTTAAGAGCTACGGCGCAGGACTGCTCAGCGCCCTCCTTTTCGCGATATATCCTGCGGTCATACGTTTCAACACGGAACCCAATCCCATGCTGCCGATGGCGATGTTCCTGTCTCTGGCAATACTGCTGTTCCTGTACGCCAGAAAGTACGGGAACCGCTGGCTCTACGTGCTTTCCGGAATCTCGACGTTCGCCGGAGCGCTCATAAATCCGCTGGCGTACCTTTACGTGCTTTTCTTCACTGCTTACATCGCTGTGGATTTCGTCTACGGGCTTTTTAACAGAGGGAAGAAGAGGGGACCGCACTACGAGTACTGGCTCTACTTCCTTGGACTCGTTACCGCGGTTATAATACTCGGCTTCGTGAACCTCCACATAGCCCAATCTTCCAACCCGTTCTATGAATTCAAACTTACGAACAGCTACTACAGCGCGGCGGGCGGACCTGACGAGATATACTACACCAATCCGAGCCTGACGTTCTACATCAACGGCTACTTCCCGTACTCATTCAGCAGCCTGGGTTCGCTCTACAACCAGGTATTCAACTTCCAGCAGCTGAACCTGAACGACGTTGGATTTTTCAGCTACCTGGTGGTGCTTGTAGGCGTATACCTTCTAGCCACAAGGGACAAGAGGTACTACTTCCTCCTCGGATGGGCGGCGTTCCTTGTAGCGTACATGGAGTTCGGCACGATGAGCATCACGCACTACTTTCCGATATACAAGCTCATGAGGTTTACAGTGATAGTAGCCGCTCCGCTTATGCTTATACTGGGGGTCGGTCTCTCTGATATCGGTGACAGATTCTTCAAAAAGAGAAGGCGTCTCTGGGCCGCGATAGTGGCTGTGCTGATCGTGTTCCTTTTCGTTACTTCCATAACCGTAGACTATTATTACTACGTGCTCAACCATAACACTACGATGTTCTCTAAGATCATGGCCGGAGCCCTGCTAAACGTCACGAACCTTGCCAACGCCAACGTGTACGGATCCGCGCTTACGCCGTACTACATGCTATACTACATGGGATTCCCGGCGATGAAGAGCTTCGGGCAGTACGGCAGCGGCGAAGAGTACACCACGTTCTGGCCAACCTGCTCTTCTATACCGAACAACACGTACCTAATAATACCAGACGCGGCAGCGCTTAATTACATAAACTCGCTGAACCTGTGGAACATCAATGAGAGCTGGGCCTTCAATCCATCAGAATGCAACCTGACTCTCTACGATAACGTATACGACAACAGCCTCGTGGCGGGCAAGTACTACTACCTTGCTTACTCAGGAAACATCTATTACAAGAGGTAAAGCGGCAGGCCGTCTACCTGACCGCAGTGCTGTTCTCCGGTACGACTTCGTATATACCCATGGTTACGTTGTACCACGTATCGTTGTTGAAGAAAGTTATGTTTACAGGTATTAGCGTGTGCGTTGATGTGAAGTTCTCGCACTCTAGCTGCGTGTCAACTTCACCGAAGTTCAGGTAGCAATCGATCGACCTGTCAAAGTATACGCAGCCTTTGGACATGTTGTTGAAAGTGCTCTCGTACTCAGGAAAGTTTATCCAGGTTGTATAGATGTTCGCCCTTCCCAAGACATACCATAGGGGTGGCTGGAAGGTAACTACCATGCAGCTTTTTGGTATCTGCTGGTACGTAGCTTCTATGAGCCTTTCATCGTATCTTTCTGCTGCAAACGGAAGAATGTGTGAAGGGGGCGCATGGACTATGTTGACGAACTGTGCAAAAGCGTTCGAAAACAGCAGCGCTACCAGCATCACCATCAGAAGCGTTCCAGCCACGCCCGTGCTTCGAGTGGTCGCGTGCTTCTTGATGTGACGGCGTTTTACCGATGACCCTTTCTGCCAAGCACCGATTATGTAATCGTAAGCGTTCGTAATCCCTAACGCTGCAAACATAGATACTGGAATGAAGGCGAGGAGAAAGTAGCGCACATCGTCCCCAGTGCTATAGAGCACGCTACCGCCGTAATAGGACGTGTAGAATACGAATATTATAAGAAACCATGCGGAGATCAAACCGATGAGCCTGAATTTTCTTTTTACTATCAGGAAAGCCAGCCCAACGATCGCAAAAGCAGTATAGCTGAACGGAAACTCAACGTTGTATGGATATTTTACTCCGTTGAACAACAGCGAGGTATACGAATACTTTCCGAACCAGAACAGCGTGTTCTGGGTGAAGTTGCCGATTAAGTAGTTTATGCTGAACAGCGGCTGACCGGGCGCATTTCCGAAAGCGCCAGCACCGGTGATGGTCGGGGCATTCTTGAGAAACACAAATTCTGGAAAGAGGAGCACGATGGTAATTACCACGACACCCACAAGTACGAACATGTTTCTAGAAGACCATTTCTTCCTGAAAGTTTCACTGTCGAGAAGCAACACGACGAGGACTATCGGCAGGATTATCAGTGCATCGACCTTTATACTCATTGTCACGGCTATGGCTGAAGCTGTAAGGAGCCCGGTTAGCAAAGTCCTCTCACGAATGTAGATCAGCAGCGAAAATATGGACAGCAGGCCGAACACCGCAGCGGGCAGGTCGACTATTGTTGACCTGGAGAACGTCATGTACAGAGGTGTGAACGCGAATATGGCTGCCGCCAGCAAAGATGCCCTGCTGTCCCGGATGAGCAGCTGGACAATGTAAAATACAAGCGCCACGCCCAGCACCGAAAGCAAAAGCTCGAGATCAAAGCCTACAGAAAAGCTTACTCCGAAGATAGAGAAAGCCATTGCTAACATGAGAGGCCATTCACCAGGCTGATGGAACAGGCCTGTCGTACCAGGAACGCAGTGATTTGCGCTCGAAAAGCTGCATATGCCCAGGACATGGTTAGTCAGTATGGTTTTCGCAATGCTGGCATAGATCGCCTCGTCATTGTATATGAGGTGCGTGGGCGTCACGAACAGCAGCTCTGCAAGCAGAAACGCGAGCAGCAGCAACAACAGGGCAAACGCGTAGGTTTTCCCCGTCCTCGAATATTTCCTTATCTGCCTCGCGTTGATTACCAGGAACACCACGAGCAGCGAGAAGATTATTATGTCGTAGTAAAGATAGGAAGTCTGACCGTTGGTAAAATTGAACAAGTTGAATATCCATTGCAGGAATTGCATTACAGCACCCTTTTCTATTATCTTTTGGTAAACTATTTATAATATACAAGTATTTGGTTCTTGATTCCGTAACGGCATCTGACACGTTGCGAGTACGTAGCAGGTTTTGAGATGCATGATATAAGCCTAAACGTTGCAAATATTGTCATAAAGAGAGTATCGTTGAACACAAGCCTAGATCACTTCCTTGACGTTTCAAAAAAAATTGGAGCGAAAGACGTGGTGCAACTTTTTGACCCCGGGAGCGTAGTCGATGAGAATCATATCCTAGGTGCCTACCTTAATGCAAGGCTGTCCTTCGCAGAAGGTTCCAACATAGCGAAAAGTATAGGCGCCGAGATGCTGCTTTTTACAGCCATGACCAGGCAGGTTAAAGACGCCATAGAATTGGTTGGCGCCAGGGATCCCAATGATGTCCTGCTGTTTGCTACGAAAGTCGCTTACCGCAAGATAAAAAGATATATCAGGAAAGAACGCACGTTCAGGCCGACCAAAGACCAGATTGCATCGGCGGCTAAACGTTTAGGGATCAGAATTGGAAACGACACAGACGCCGTGCTTCTCTGCGGGATGGTTTCTTCCAGACTCGCTGATTAGGGACTGCCCTGATCAAACTTTTCATCCATTACTTTTCGTATGGCATCGGCCTTCTTCGCCCCTATCTTCTCTACTTTCATCAGCTCATCTTTGCTAGCGTTTGCTATGTTCCTCACGTTACCGAAGTACTCGAGCAGTGATTTTGCAATCTTCGGACCTACACCAGGCATATTGCCTATCATAAAGCGTTGGAAGTCGCTCGTTGAATACGCTCTGGCTCCCCCTTTTATTGAAGGTTCGCGCTTCTCATCGTCCTGCTCGTGCTCTGCCATGCTTACTATTATTTCTGCTGTTTCGTTAGGGTCTTTTGAAAAAACAACCGCGGCGTTGTAGTCTACATACAGCGCCACTATAGCACCCACGAAAACCTTCCTGCTCAGCATGAAATCCTTTTGGTCTCCTTCTATGATTATCATGGGGCGCGGGTAGTGTTCTGCGATCCTCTTAATCTGATCGAAGAGCCTTCCGTTCAGTATGGAGCTCTGAAAATCGCTTATAGTCTTGCGCTCAACTGCAATCCTGTCCGACACAACATAGTCGCCTACGTGCAGCGTCCTGAACTCTACCGTCGCCTTGCTGCTTAGATATTCGTTTATCGCAGTATTGCGCTCCCTGTTGTCCACTATTATCTTTACGACGTTCTTCATTGTTTATCATCGACACGCACGAGACGTTTATAGCATATGTTTTATAATTAGATGCAGATAATATTTGTTAAGTCTTTTCATACGCTCGTGGGATAGATGGTAAAGAAGGGGAAGGACTTTTCAGATCTGACGATTATTATACCTACGCTGAACGAGGTAGAGAACGTGGGCAGAATACTAGCTGCAATCAGGAAGCTGTACCTCAACGCGTACGTAATCGTGAGCGATGACGGATCGGAAGACGGCACAGTTGAAGTGATCAGGAGAGTTTCCAGGAAAGACAGCCGAATCAGACTATTGGACAGAAAGAGAAGCTCCGTAAAGGGCCTAACCGCGAGCGTTGTTGACGCTGCGCTTCTTACAAAAACGGATAAGATAGTTGTGATGGACGCCGATATGCAGCACCCTGTAGAACTGGTGGGCCAAATATCAGAGAGCCTGGATTCCTACGACCTTTGCATAGGAGTCAGGACTACAGTAAGAAAGTGGGGATTTTTCAGGAGGGTGCTCTCCAAAGGTATATCCTATTTCTCGTTCTTCGTGTTCTTGATACGTGGTAGGATAACATGCAACGACATGATGTCAGGATTCTTTGGGATAAGGGGCGACCTTTTCAGGAGTACCATAAAAAAGAACAGGAATGGCTTTGTTTATAAAGGTTACAAGGTTCTACTCGATATGATGAGGATGCTAGACAAGAACGACACAAGAGTCAGCGAATTGCCCTATTCTACGTTCCATGACAGGGAAGCGGGCAGGTCAAAGCTGCGCCTTAGGCGCATGCTGGAAGTTGTAGAATCGACGTTGAAGTGAATCTTATGGAATCCGCTTTGGTTGGTGAAGTAGGAACGCAGAGCATGCAGGATACAGAAATAGGGGCGCGGACGGCCAAGGTAGCAACTTCTGTCCTGCTCGGGAAGGTGATAGTGTTCCTGCTCGCCGGAGCTTCGTTCATAATTGTTGCGAGGCTCCTCGGTCCCAGCACCTACGGTATATACACGCTAGCGATAGCGATCATAGGCATATTCGGATCGGTTGGAGACTTGGGGATAGGAGTAAGCTTCAACAAGTTTATACCGGAATATATGAGCAGAAACGAGCACCTTAAGATAAAGGAGTTGCTGGCAAACGGCTACGCGATGCTCCTGCTGTTTGGAGGTGTGCTCACTATTCTCACGTTCTCGCTTTCAGGCATATTCTCTACTTACATATTCCACAGTGCCGCATACGGCTGGCTTATAGAGATAGCATCGTTCTTGATACTGCTTTCGATACTGTACGGTGACTCATACTCGGCGCTTATAGGATTTGGCAAGAATAAGGGAATAGCGGTAACCGCGGCCGTGGAAGCTGCGGCACAGTCATCGGTGAGTATAGCACTCGCTGTACTCGGATTCGGTGCCGCTGCTCCTATAATAGGGTTGGTGGCCGGATACGGATTCGGCATAATAAGCGCGTTACTGGCTATACGCGGGTTCACGACCAAAAGTTCTAGAGTGTCGGTTTCAGTGCAAAAGATAAGGGAACTCCTTAAGTTCTCCCTGCCCGTAGGAGTATCCAACATAATGGGCGTAGCCGTAAGCAACATATCGCTTGTGGTACTGGGGCTGTTCGCTACCTCTATAGTTGTAGGTAATTTCGGCGTAGCGTCGAGGACAGGATCCATGATAGACCTGATAACGGGATCGATAAGCGTGTCATTGATCACTATGTATTCTACCGCGATTAGTCTCAACAAGAGCCATGGGGAGATCTCAAGATTCTACAACTACTCGCTATATCTTGCCTTCGTACTGATAGCGCCGCTGCTGTTCTTCGTGGGGATACTCTCTACGCCTTTTTCGTATACAGTATTCAGCGGTGTATACAAGCTTGCACCCGCGTACATATCCATAATGGCGTTCGGGATACTGATCGGCCTGTTCTCCACATACGCGTACAACCTGATGATTAGCGCAAAGAAGGTTAATAGCGTTTTGAAATATTCTGCGGTAACCGCGGCCGTACAGTTTGCGCTTTTGCCGTTTATTGTACCGATGCTAAAGGGTGTAGGCCTCGCGCTGCTCCTGTTCGTGGTCGCGCCGATAGTCGGAGATGTGCTTTACGCTTACGGGCTGAGCAGAGTGCTGTACGTGAACGTTAATTTCAGGAAGGTGGGGAGGGTGCTGCTCGCAAACGTGATAAGCTTTGCGTTCGTCGTGATGGCTGTGCTTATACTGAAGAACGCTTTCATACCGTTGCTGATAATCTCTGCTGCTCTCGTTCTGCTGATATATCCGCCGGTGCTCTCCATGGTCGGCGCACTGAGGAGGAAGGACGTGGAAATAATAAGGAGAACGGCTGGCGACGTGCCTATCGTTGGGGCCGCGATAGGCGGAATTCTGAGCTATGCGAGTTTGTTCACAAGAGGCTAAGAGCCACCCTAGCGCGAAACTCCGTGCGCCTCTGCCGCTCTGATAAAAGAGACAAACAAGGGCGATGGTGACTCAAGCTTTGATCTCAGCTCCGGATGAGCTTGTGTTCCTATGCCAAACGTCTCCTTCCATTCGACCATCTCAACCAGCATGTTATTTGGTGTGGTGGCGCTTATCACTAATCCCGCTTTTTCAAGCCTATCTCTGTAGGCGTTGTTGAACTCGTACCTGTGCCTGTGCCTTTCGTATACCAGCTCTTTACCGTAGGCTCTGTACGAAGCTGTGCCACGCCTTATCTTTGTAGGCCAAAGTCCCAGGCGCATCGTCCCGCCTTTGTACTTTACCGTCTTTTGATCGTCCATTAGCTTGATTATTTTGTATCTCGCGTTTCTGTCAAATTCTGTGGAATTGGCTCCCTTCAGACCGCAGACGTTCCTTGCAAACTCAATCGACATGAGTTGCATCCCTAGGCACAACCCAAGATACGGGATGCGGTTTGTCCTGGAGTATTCTATTGCTTTTATCATACCTTCTATGCCGCGCGATCCGAAACCTCCAGGAACTATTATCCCATCGCTGCCACCCAGTACACCATAAATTTTGGCAGGATTGGATTTTTCTAGCTCTTCAGATTCTATCCACCTTATCGAGAGATTAACACCAGCCTCTGCTGCAGCGTGGACCAGCGATTCGTTTAGACTCATGTATGAATCGTGAAGGTTCATGTACTTGCCCACTATAGACACGATGATTTTTTGGCCACTTTGGTGTGATATTTTCTCTACCCTTTCTGACCATGCGCCATACTTCTTCCTGTCAAACTTTGAACGCCGTAGCCCCATGGAACCAAGTAGTTTTTTATCAAATCCCTGCGCCATTAGATGGGACGGGAGCTCGTATATGCTTCCGAGATCGTGGTCGTCAAACACATTCTCCAGTGGTATGTTTGCGAAATTTGCAATCTTTCTCCTGACATCCTCTCCAAGCGGATCGGAGCTCCTGCAGATTATGAAATTTGGCGTTATGCCGGATTGCATAATACTCCTTATAGCTAGCTGCGTAGGTTTGGTCTTCTGCTCCCCGACCACATCGAGCTTTGGAACATACGTGAGGTCCACAAAAACCGTCTCGTGTCTCAATGCAAGCTGACGCATGGCTTCGATGAAGTAGTTGTTCTCTATATCTCCAACCGTGCCCCCTACTTCTATAAGCATCATTTCAAGATCGTAATTTTTCGCTGTTTCCTCTATCCTGTTGATTACGTAATCCGTAACGTGGGGTATGAACTGCACGTCGCTACCTAGGAAATCCCCGCGCCTTTCGCGCGATATTATAGTGCTGAATATCTTACCGCCAGTCAAGGAAAAGTCACCGGTAATATCGCGGCCGAGGAAACGCTCGTAGTTGCCAAAATCCATATCTACCTCGCTTTTGTCATCAAGTACAAACACCTCGCCGTGCCTGAATGGATTCATGGTGCCGCAATCGTAGTTCAGATAACCGTCAAATTTCATCGGCATGGCGTTATAACCGTAGAATGAGAGTATTTTTGCTATTGAAGACGTAACGATCCCTTTTCCGAGACCGCTAAGCAATGATCCGAGTACCACAACATATTTTGTCCGCATATATTGTATTATACGGAAAGGATTTAAAACCTTCACGAAGTGCGACGTTGAGCGACAGTAGATAAATCTATATGTTTTGTAATAATACTTTGTAAACGATAGGAGTTACGCGATAGATGATATAGTGGCATTATTCCACAATAAAAGCCGTGCTGAGGCTATTGCACTTTTTACTCTGGTTCTTGTATTAGGAATAGCGTTGTCTGTATATTTGTACGCCGGCCCGGACCCGTTCTACGATGATGTAGTGTACGCTGGTCTCGCAAGAGAGGCGATAATGGGAAATATGGGCTTCATGCTCAGCAAGTTTGCCTTTGGGTTCCTTGGCATATTGCAGATATCGGCATTCTTTTACGCCTTTGGATACGGGGGACTACAGGGAGTTGCGAGCAGTTTCATAGATTATGTTATAATGGTGTACCTTATATTTTTGTGCGGAAGAGAGCTTGGTGGAAAAAGGGGCAACTGGTTTGGATTCGTAGCCGCTTACATAGGCGCCACATTTCCGTTCGTTTCATCTTACGTGTTCAGAATCCTGCTCGACATACCACTGGGTATGCTGGCGGCACTTTCCACGTACCTCTTCCTGAAGATGCTTAGAAACACGCACAATAGGATATTCCCTGTGTTGTTCGGACTCGCTACAGCGTCTTTGATATACATAAAAACGGAAGGCTACCTGCTCATACTTGCATCATCTTTATCTCTGATTATAGTTTATTTTCTTGAAAAGTATGTACGTGGTTTTAGAATTAGGAATAACGTAGGAGCAAAAAAAATAGTGACTACGGAACGTCTAGTGTTTTTTTTAATAGGTGTTGCGGCCATAATAGTCTCCGAACTCGTTGTCTATTATTTCTTGGTGCAAATTCCGCTTTTCGTATTTAAAAGCTACGTAAACATACCAAATTACTACAGCGTATGGCACGACATTGTGGTGATGTTTTCACCTTATACAATATCCGAGATCGCCTTGGTGGCCGAACAGTCCTCTCCAGGTATCTTTTTTGACTTGGCCATAGTGGGGGGCATAGTGGCAGTACTCAAAAGAGACAGCAAAATGGTGTATCTGTTCTTGGTCGCCGCGATAAGCATACTGTATTTTATTTTTGGACCAAATTCGGTAACGTTTCTTATGGGATTAGGCTCAGGTGTACCTTCTTCGTATAGTACGATCCTATTCGTAGTTAGATATCTGGTGATTATCGCTCCGTTCCTGTCACTCCTATGTGCATATTTGCTGTTCAAAATTTTAGACTCTGTAAAAGCCCTGACAAATCCACATACTGGAAGATATATAACCTTGGTGATATTCTTGATTCTGGCTGCATCGCAGATACCTATCTACCTCGGCCTGCATGTGCTGAACAACACGATATACGAAGAGAATCTTATATTACACAAGGTTGTCAATCTAGCCACAGGATTATCTGGAAACGGCCCTGTTACGTTCTACATTAATTCTGGAACCGGGAAGACAAATAATGTAGATTTTTCCATGTTTAACGCGCTGCCTTTCTATTCTAGATACAATAGCACATACAAATTCAAGATCATAGGCGTATCACTATGGCCAAACTCCGACAACTTTTCAAATGCATGCGAGTCCCCAACCAAAAATTCTTTCTTGGTTAACGGCTATCCGTACGGCCCTACGCAGACGCAAAACCGTGAAATTATTACAGAGTGGTTGGGAAGCAACTGCACGGCCACCTATCTGGGCAATTTTACAGTTGCATCGGTGTTCTACACTACACTGCAGGTATACCGTATCAGCCAAAACAACACATGAATGGCCTCCGCTAGATTCGTAGGGTGTATACATGGTAAGGGTTTTCACTGCGATAGACATTCCAGATGCACTAAAGGGTAGCATAGCACTAGAAACGCGGGCTCTTGGATCCCTAAGTGGAATTAAGCTGGCAGATGATACCGCATTGCATATAACACTGCATTTCTTCGAAGACCTTAGCCATGATCAAGTAGAGGAAGTAAAAGCCGCTATGAGCATATCGAGTGAATCCAAATTCGCGGTATCGCTCCGTGGAGTAGACTTTTTTGACAGAAAAAGGCCAAAGGTTGTGTTCATAAAGGTAGCAGAGGGTGCGGATCGGATACGGCACATATATTATGGATTGCGCGGCTTGGTTAAAGATCCTGGCATAGAGTGGGAGCACAGGGATTTTATTCCACATCTTACGATTGCTAGAGTCAATGGCTACTCAGCTTCGCTGAACAGCAAACTTGAGGATTTTGCAGAGTCCCACACTGGCGAGTTTGGATCCTTCGTGTGCAACAGGATAGTTTTGAAGAGAAGCGACTTTACAGAGCACGGAGTAGTACACACAGAGCTTCATGGCTGGGATTTGCTTTGACCGGTTAAGACAGGAATCTTGTATACGGCATAAGTGAAATTAAAGCTTTTTCCTATCAGAGTGTTGTTAGTAGATACCATGGAATACGGCTGCCCGAATATATCATATTTACGCAGGTAAGAGGGTGAAGGGACTTGCACGTAAACAGTATCCAGGTTGCACCTCTGCTGCAACGTGTTGTTCAACAGAGTTATTATGTATTCGTACTTGCCCAGTGTGGTACAGTTGGTTTGGTTTAAGTTGGTAACAAATTGATATTGGTAGTCTGTATATGGTTCTAGCAAGAATGTAAATTCATTTTGGTTTATAAAGAGTGGGGCCAAGACCAGAGAGGATCCAACGGGTAGTGTATCGATAAACTTGCCGAGGTTGTAAAGGGAGTACGCGTAGTTGTACATTGACATCTTTATTATGTAGATGAAGAAAACGTTACTTGCCATTATGGCGCCAATGAGTATTATCAGGATCACGTTTTTTGTGCGTTTTGTATGGAAACCTCGCGTCGTGTGTGTCTTGAGCAGATGGTTTCTTCCTTCGCTAGCTTTCTTGGAGAACAGATCGGCAAACCCCATTCCAAATATTAATGAGACAGCTGGCATGACAATCATAAGGTATCTAAGGTAGGGTACACCCCAATCGATTTGCAGGTAGTGTGTAAGGCTCTCTGTGCCAAATGAAAGGTATAGTATTAATGATATAAGCCATAGCACGGGCAGCGCAGCCCTGTGGTCTCTGTATAGCAGAACAACAAGCGACATGACTATGACGATGTAAAAATAGCCTCCGGTCTCAACCAGATAGGTTATGCCTGAAATGGGGACTAATGCGGTCCCTATTGGGAACATGTATACTAGGTAGGCATAAAACCCGTATACAAACGGTACTTTGCTGATTCCGGAATAGTTTGATAACATGCCTTGGATTATGTACAGAGGCGCTCCGTATGCGAGGAACCCTATGCCAATCATTACTGCTACCGCAAGGGCTGCTCCCGCTAGGGTAAACGCTATGCTTTTGAGATAGTATTGCTTTTGAGGCTCCTTTAGCGTAAGGTATATCAGAACCAGCAGCATTGGTAAGAGTATAAGCATAGTTTCTGCCACTACCAGCGCACCTATAATCGCCGTAAAACCTGCCAGTAGGAACATAAGGTAATTTCTTCTCTTGTTTTCGCCTTTCATCGCATACACAAACAACAGCATTGCGAGTATTGCGAATGTTGCCATCACGGCATCGTCCCCTTCTCTAGCTACCTGATATATTCCGAGAGGGAGAGTGGAGTAGAACAATGCAGACAGTATACCAGCTTGGGTACTGTGGAGTTTGCGGCCCAGCAAAAACAGCATGAGTATCCCTGCACCGTACATGATGACGTCGAACAGGATTTCGCTAAATGCACTTACACCGAACAGCTTGAACATCAGGGCGGTTCCTGCGATTATTATCGGCTTGATAGAGTCTATTCCATAACCTATGTGGAACCCCTGCGTCATGAAAGTGTAGGAAATAATGCTGTAAAGGTTTTCATCTGGTCCTTCTGCAGCGTAGAACTTATAGAATACTAGGAAAAGGAATACAGCAATAATCAGGACTATTGAAAGAACGACCATATATTTTTTTATTGAGTCGGATTTAGGCATTTCAATCTACTAAAAAGGCCTCAAGAATTGGCCTACTGCGGCAATGATGACGTTGTCTGATCTGCTATATTTCTAGAAAACTGGTCCTCTGTTAAGTTGTTTGCGAGTTCGCCCGGTCTGTACACCCTGTTGAGTAGCAGCATGTTGTACGTCGTGCCGATGCGCATGTCGATTGCTACGTGCCTGACTTCGCTACCGAATAGGTCAATCTCGTAAAACGCTATCTTCCGTTTGCCTAGAATATCGATTATTTCTTCTGTGTACGAATAATCCTCTCCGTCCTGAAGTCCGATAATCCTCGCCTCAAAGTTTGATCTCTTTTTTGATTTCAGATAACGATCCATCTCTTGCAACAGCCTTTTGTGTTGCTCTTGGTCCTTCTTGTAAAGCCTCGCGATGAATGCGCTTCCTGAGTCTATGTCATAAACTGTAAAAATAAAATCGAAAACGACATTTTTGAATCCCAAGTATCTCTTGTCGGTCGTACCCGTGTATCGATATTCGGAAAATTTGCCTACGTCTATATACATTATGTCGTCGTGTTCTTCCATCTTTGAAACAGATATATGCTGTCTTTCCTTGTTGTTGCGGATAAATTGCGATTGGCCAAAGTTTTTTGATTTGTATGCCTCGAAAAAGGCTTCGTTGAAGGGCATATTATCACTCGCACTGCTTCGTGTATCTGATTCTTAGACAAATTATATATGCTTAGGTGCTAACCATGCTACGCGGGGGCATAAACTGGTATATCATTTCGGTGGTGCTACAAAAGAAACGTTGCCAAACATTACACCGTCGTATGCCTTTGGAACAAACGCGTTTGCGTTGCCATTAAGAGGCCACCATCCGAGCAGATCCTCTGAACTCAGAGGGTGTCCGGCCATACCGCTGCGGTACAGTGTCGATACTTCTGACTGGCTCAGCGCGTCTCCGTATATCTGCACGTTCGACATGTATCCGGCAAATTCGGAGTCGTATGCGTTCGCCGAGTAAGGTATGTAGTACGAAATGTACACCTTCGCATCTGATATTACCAGATTGCCCACAGCTGGTCTCCATATCATGCCGGGACCACTCGCTGTACCGTTACTGTAAAATATTGGCTTGCCGTTTGCGTACACGGCGAATGTTCCGTTGTTATAAGTTTCTACTACGTGTACCCACTGATTCGTCCAATTCTCCCTTCTGAATTCTTCGCTGCAATTGGCGGGATAGCTGCCATTTAGCTTGCATATATTCAGATTGAAGTAGCCGTTGCCCCTCCATTCCAGATATATCTGGGGCAGTTCTCCGGTATTGTTGCTCACGTCAATCATGTCTTCAGAATAAGGCGATCCAGGTATACCGTTGCCCACGCGTGTTGGGTACATCCAGAACGAAATTGTAAAGCTCTTATTTATGGTAATGTTTGTCTGAGATAATATGTAACTAGGCGGCGTGGAGTATCCGTTGAAATAGGCAACGTACTTGGGCATGTTGCTTTGCTGCACGGGATACGTGGAATAAGAAAATACAACAACTATAAACAGCCAGATCAGCAAAATTATTGGCACCACTATCTGCAACATTTTTTTTATAGGACCCGGTTTTTCCTTCTTCGATCGCGGCATGCGTAAATTTGCAAGGCAATATTTAAAATTATTTATGGCACTCGAGGGCGTATGGAGAGACTATCTCGAGATAAATTCTGTCCGCAGACGGTTTAGCAGTGTCTGATAAGGAGTATGTGCGGTTGAATTGATATTTATATAATGTGTGCTAAATAAAAAGCGTGAGACACGGAACTCCAAGTGCTTATACAGTGTTTACCGCCATTGCGCTTGCTTCCATACTCGTATTGTCGGCTTTTTTGACCTTCTCGGCTTACATAGGCCCATCTGTAGGAAACATTGACGATTACTTCTACGTTTACTACGGATACTTATTGGGACACGTCGGTTTATCGTCATTGCCGCAGTTCAACCTAGTAGCAATAAAGTACGCACTGATTTATAGTATCGCCCTCTCATTCGAGGCTTTTGGAACCAGCGCGTACGCCGCAGTACTACCGGAATATATGTTTTTTGCAGTCACGATAGTCCTTGTATGCCTTATAGGATACATACTTTACGGTAGGGTCGCGGGCATTTTAGCGTCGTTTGTATACAGTATAAGCCCTATTGCGATATTGCAAACTACAACTGTGGGAGATACGGTTCCAGCTGCCATGTTTGTTACCGCTGCTATGCTATTTTATGTACTGTACAAAAAGAGGAATTTGAATGTTTATATGGCCCTATCAGGGTTCTTTTGCATAATAGGAGCATTGGCTGATATAGAAGCGGTTATAATAACCGTGCCAGTACTTGCACTACTTTTAATCTCTTATTTTGGCGGGGGTAGGGACAAGGCGAAGAAAAAAATTGGGCTGCTCGCATTCTTTTGCGGTGCTGCGTTGGGTGTCACACTGCTTTTGATTATGGTGTATGGAATTTTTGGCAATGCGTCTTATATTGTAGGCCTTTTAGGCACTTACATTGCCCCGATACGGAGTCCGCTTGGGTCGAATTATGTGCTTTCCTACCTATATTGGATGCTGGGTCTCGGAAACCCTCCGATGCACGCTTTTTACTACCCGATACTGCAAGTTTATCTGCTAGTTATGACACTATCGTCTGTCGCTTTTGCTGTATTACTGAATAAAAAGGCCGTAGAGATGTCAACGTGGGCTGCGCTGGTTTTTATAATGCTTGTTGCAACAACCACGAACATATTGAATATTCCACATCTCCGGTATATTCTTGTATTCATACCTGCGCTTGCGGTACTTATTGGGGGTGGCGCTTCTTTTGCCGTTGCACTGATCCGGAGCAAGTATAAGAAGCACGCGTACATGCGCGCGGGATATGCTATTGTTGTTTTTGCGCTAATTTTCGTAATCTCACTGGTTTCATTGTATACCGTACATAACATTAATTCATTTAATATACTGGTAAACTCACCATTCATACAAACTGCGAAATGGATAGAACAATTGCATACAGACGTGTACGTTCAGACTGGTGGACTGTTAGGTTACAGCATGGCCGCTGTGCTGTCTGTGGACACAGACATGAATGGGGCTATTGAACCATTGTTCAACACCTCGTGCAGTTCGATTGATTCTACAGTAAACAATGGTTCTTATGTTGTACTGGTCGGTTTTGTTACGGACGGATGTGGGATGCGGCCTATGAACGTGGCAGTGATGCCGGATCTATCTGCTTATCCTTTTGCTAATGCAACCGTCTCGTACTATATGCCAAAAGTTTACCAGAAGCAATAATCCTGCGGGGAAATGGATTGCTACTGCTAAAACAGAGAGGGCGCGATTAGAGGAAAGTATATATTCTTTTGTATGGCAAAATCTTCAATAGAGGCTCTGTCTGTATAAGGTCTAGTTTACCCGCGCTTCTTAAGATTTTCAGGCTAAACTAAGGGAGCAGATATGAAGAT
>JAKAXF010000045.1 GCA_021816645.1 Microcaldota archaeon
CGATCTTTTAGATTTCAGTGCAACACTTTTTTTAACCTGCGTTTTGTGGCATACTCTTCTTACCGCCTATGCTAAACGAGACAGCCATGCCAAATGAGCCTTGTAAATCCTGTAAAAACTTCAAGCCGCTTCCTGATTCGTTGTTTGGGGTTTGTATCGTAAAGGGACGCCGAGGCAAGCCGCTGATGGTGTCCCCAGAGGCGCGGTTCTCCTGCCAAGAATTTACACCTAGTGGAGCAAAATCATGACATTATCCTATGAAGAAATCCAGAATCAACAGCGCACGGCGCTTGAGGATTTGATACAGTGGGCAGGAACACCGTCGAGGTGTGCCATGTTGTTTGGTGTCACGCCGCCGACGGTTTGGTTCTGGACAAAGCATGGACGCATCTCCAAAGAGGGTGCTTTACGTGCCGCTGAAGTGACTGGTGGATTGTTCACGTTCGCGCAGTTGCGTCCTGATCTTGCCGAAAAAGCAGCGCATAAGCAATGCGCCCAGTAGAACGTATCCTTTCCGGGCTTGACAAGGTACGCAACCGTGGGCCAGATTCGTGGATGGCGTGTTGTCCAGCGCACATCGACAAGAACCCCTCCCTGAGCATCAAGGAAACCAAAGACGGCGACGTTCTGTTACACTGCTTTTCCGGGTGCGGAGTGGATGATGTGGTGGCTGCGCTTGGGTTGGAGATGAGGGATCTTTTCAGTAAGCCAGTAGTCACCATGGTTGCGTCGTTTCCGCACACGTTCACGGCGGAAGATGTGCTTGTGGCGTTAGTGGATGAACTGGAAGGCGTATGCCTTGAATTATCCAAGGATGTTATAGACGCCACTGTTGTTGCTGAGGCCCATCTTCGCTTCATGGATTCTATTGATTTTATAAAAGGATTAAAATAAACATGGAGTTCGTGGAAAAACAAAAGGCCGCATACGACAAGCAACGCGCAAAGAATGAGGAGACGTGGCGTAAACTCAGAGAAGCCGCACAACCAGAACCGGAGCAATGGGCACCGGGGGTATTCAGCCGGTTCAACCCGTTATCCCCGCCTGGGTTAGTAGGAGAAGTCTGCGACTGGATCAATTCCCAGTGCCGGTATCCGCGTCCATCATTGGCGGTGGCTGCGGCGTTGACGGTGGTAGGTAACGCTGGCGGATTGCGGTACAAGGATACCAAGCATGGCGCTACGGGCAATCTGTTTTGCTTCTGTGTAGCTCCGTCGTCCACGGGCAAGGAGTCCATCGCGCAGGCGTTTTATCAACTCATGCGTCCAGTAGGATTGATGAAGGCCGTACACGGCACGTTCAAATCCGAGCAGGAGGTGTATCGTAATCTGATCCGCAACCAGGCGGCTTATTACTGTGTAGACGAGTTTGGGCTTATGCTCGCCAAGGTGATCAACGCCTCTCAACGCGGCGGCGCTTCTTATCTTGAAGGGTTGGTAGGGCTGATCATGAGCGCCTACAGCAAGGCCGATGGCATACTGACGGTTGCAGGTGACGTAAAGGAAGCAGTGCGCGAAGCTCTTGTCAAGGAGTTGTCGCAGATCAACGCGAAGATAGATCGCGAAGGAGAGTCTGCGGAGGTTCTGTTACGAAAACAAGAATTGGATAAAGACTTCGAGAAGGTAGACGACGGTATCACCGAGCCGTTCCTGTCGATTCTAGGGTTCACGACGCCGGTGACGTTTGACGGGTTAGTGACGTTCGAGGCGGCGACGAACGGGTTCTTTTCAAGGGCGCTCATCTTCCGCGAGTCAGAATCCAACCCGCCACGCAGGGAGGATTTTTCGTCAACACCCATTCCCGCGCATTTAGAGGCCCGTCTACGCATGTTGTACGCCGGTGGGCACTCGGATACCACTGGCAAGATTCGACGCATTGGAGAGTTCGTGGAAGTGACTACGACGCCAGAGGCGGATGCGTTGCTGGATGAGGTGTATCGGTATTTCTATGACAGGGCGGAAGTTCACAAAATGACGAGTTCGCTGGAAGCCATCCCTCGCCGTGGGCTAGAGATGGTGGCGAAGTTGTCGTTCATCCTGGCGCTGGAAGACGGGGTACGCACGGTTGAGCATGTGCGGTGGGCTTTCGAGTTCATGAAGGTGGAGATCGAAGCCAAGATCAAAATGGCGTACAGCGAGATGAACAAGGACAACAAGGATTCCTCCGTGAAGCTCAAGGCGCAGCAGGCGCGGATACTCGGCATTTTGTCCAAAAGCCCTACGAAACTTGGGCTGATCGTCAATCGGTGTCGCGGGATGGAGAAGGCCGAGGTGATTGCCGTGGTAGATTCGCTGGTAAAGGCGAAGCTCATCAATGAGAAGACGGAAATTAATCCTACGAACAACAAGCCTTTTCAGGTGTATTGGTTGAGTTCTTGAGTGCGGCCAACCGTTGACATATTCATGATTGTATGCAACATTGGTTGTTCAGTACAGGTTTGTTGTTTTAGTTTCTTCCCCGCTCTTTTACAACTCATTGATTTGCAAGGAAATACTACCGGAATATACACGGAATAGATTTGCAAGTCATTGAAAGTAAAGGCAATAGAGGCAATAGCGGAATACACCTGGAGCCTCTAAAATCCCTCCCAAAACAAAATGTCATCACGAACCCCATTCAGCCACTCACTGAAAGGGGTATCCATGTGTATTCCGCTATTCCGTCTATTCCGCTTATATAGTATACTATATATATATATACTAATATATATATACTATATAATACAATAAGATAGAGCTGACTGAACGGTCGGTCAGTGTGATGGCGGAATACGCAGCCAATGTATATTCCGTCCTTTTCCGTTTGTTTTCAACGAGTTATCTTTTTGGCGGACATCGAACCGGACGTGGATGTACAGCAAGTTGTTGATTGTGTGTGTTTTTATGGCGGACATTTAAGCGGCGTTGACGCCAAGTAACATTGAAAATTCTCGATGAGGATGAATCCGCCCCTCATATTGTGAGGATCAGGTCTTGTGGATGACGTCCAGAAATTGGACACCATTTTGTATCAACACCTAAACCATTGTTTTGCTAGTTATTTGACTTCTCAATCTGCATGTGGAATACTTCATCTGCGGCTAGGGTCTATAGCCCGAACAGCGTCTAGTCAACGCCGCCGCACCCTCATTCAGACTGCCTTTGACTACAGGAGAATTTTATGCAACACCTTATAAACATTGAACAAAAAGCTATCGGAACCACCCATGTGCAAACCGTTGATGCACGGGAACTTCACGCTTTTTTGGAAGTTCGCAGGGACTTCACCAACTGGATCAAGCAACGTATCAAGCAGTTTGATTTTATAGAAAATCAGGATTTTTCTATTGATTCTGATCTTTCAACAAAAAAAACCGGAAGGGGCGGAGATCGACGCTCTCTTGAATATTACTTAACCATTCCAGCCGCCATCATGGTTGCAGCGCAAGAGAAAAAAGCTCGTCCAGTTATCGTCCAGAAATTCATTGAGTCAATAAAGGATGTATCAGCGCTATGGCAGGCAATTCGTAATATAGAGTTTCCCGATGGTTTACCGGAACCGATGTATGTCTATGCTATCAAGAACCAGGATACAGGGAACATCAAAATTGGCATTTCCAAAGACCCTGAGTCCAGATTGAAACATTTACAAGTCGGAAATGATGCTTCACTTGTTTTGATGCAACAGGTTTCTGCACCGCATAGGTTTCAAGACGAAAAACTGATTCATAGTAGAAATTCACAACTGAAAGTTCGTGGAGAGTGGTTTAGTTCTTCCGCAACGCTGAACTTATTATGAATAACATGCAAGTTTTTGATTTCAAGGAAATTAAGATTCGTGTTGCATGTAGCGAAGATGGTGAGATATGGTTCAACGCCAATGATGTATGCCTTGCTCTGGAATGTCTAAACCCCCGCAAGGCAATTTCTGCTTATGTTGATCGTGGGGATTTAACAAAACGGGTGATCATTGATTTCCTAGGACACACACAATACGCTAGTCACATCAACGAGCGTGGCGTCCACGCCTTGATCTCTGGCAGTACAAAGCCAGAGGCAAAGAGGTTTGAGCGATTCTTGATAAATGAGATTATCCCTTCATTGCACAATAAAGGACTATCATGGAGATTTCAGAAATGACAAACGATACAAAGGACAGCAGGCCGGTTGGGATGTTTTTTCACTCACTAAAGGATGGTGAGGTACATTGGCAAGGAACAGTTCTATCTTCGCCGGAGCAGGGATGGTATTTGGTGCAACTTTTTGAATGGTTTTCAGGGTCTCCAAATGTGTGCCGCCTTGTACGATTTGAAGATATGCAAGACTGGTTATTCTATCCAGACTGTGAAGCGATGAAATTCTCTTACGAGTATGGCGCAGCGCGAGAAGGCGGCCCTTACAATAAAAAGGAAGATTGAACCTTACCAACCCTTGATTTCCGCTTGTGATTGTGCTAAATAGAATTTGTCTAAATAGAGTTACGCAGGATTATGGTCGGATGGAAAAGGAAATTGTGAACACAGGTTCCGTTATGTCCATGCAAGAGATCGAGGAATGCGGAAGACGCGGTTTGTCTTTCTCACAAATCGCTGGCTTGATGGGGGTTTCTGCCACTACGTTCTCCGCGCAACGAAAACGACACCCAGAAGTTGAAGCGGCCTATTTTCGTGGTAGAAGTCGCGGAATTTCCAAAGTGGCTGATACACTTTACGACGCGGCAACTTCCGGCGAAGACATGGCTTCCACCAGGTTCTATCTGGAGAAAGTTGGCGGCTGGAAAGAAAACGCAGCAGCCACAACCGGAAACGTCACGATCACCCAAAACAACGTCTACATCGACAAAGTGGAAATGATCGTGCAGATGCAAAAGCTCATTGCAGACAATGTTCCGATTGAGGAATGGCCTGAAGCAGTCCGGGCTATTGCTGGCGTGGAGGAAAACAGCGATGTCTGAACCTTCTTTGCGGTTTGAGAAAGACTATTACACGATTGGTGAGATGGCTGCGGTACTACAGGTATCGGTTGGCACTCTGCGAAAATGGGAACGTGATGGAAAGATTCCTGAGCCGCCTCGAAGCCGTGGTGGATTGCGATTCTATCCAAAAGAGACATACGTTCCGTATTTTCAGGTACGCGGTTACAAGATGCCCGGTATTCAGTTGGCCAATAAGCCAGCGCCGTTCAAGTTGTTGCCGCTAGGCTCCATAGACGTGTCCCTGTTCGATGAAGAGAAAGACGGGCATCTACTGCTGGCGTTGGCGATTCACAAGGCGACTGAGGCGGTGCTGAACCATTGGGATGCGTTTATGGACAAGCGTGGTGTATGGCACAGGGCTACGGGAGATAAGGAAGAAGTCGATACGACGTACAATCTCGCTGGCCCAAGAAAAACGAGGGCGGTTCCAAAAAGAAGAGTTGACGTCAGCAAGAACT
>JAKAXF010000046.1 GCA_021816645.1 Microcaldota archaeon
AGCGCTCCTGCCCGCTTCCCTTATCTCGTCCTCGTAGCCTTCTATATCAGACTCGGATACTATTGCGTTCATGTTCTGCCTCCTATTGAGGAGATTTGCTACCGCTATCCCGACCATCTTGTCAGCGCTGATTATGTAAACTTTCATACAAACACGCGTTATTTATAGTCCTGCATGCATTTATAAAATATTAAGGGTTTCGCATCCCGTATGCTTATCGCGGCGAGATCCGCCCAAGACTGGCGGAAACGGCTACGCTCGCATAACTCACAATCCTTTTTAATCTTTTTTATCGTAAAGGCTATCAGGTGTTTAACTTGCGAGGAAGATCTACTCTTGTAGTATGCAGTTCTTGCGGAAGGAAGATTCCAAGAAACAAAGCCGTGGTATTCGAGCGCGGGATAAGCCTGAGCACCGATACCCACGACGCGAACGACATAAGGTTCTTTGAAAGGCAGAAGCTTTACTACTGCATAAGTTGCGCCAAGCACAGGGGAATATTCGAGAAGAAGAAGCGCTTGGCGGCTAAACGCAGAGAGGAAACGGTGTAGACCTAATGGCTCTGAACCCTGACGACCTGCTGATATTCAAGGAGCGCGAAGAGAAGTCAGAGAAGAAAGTGAAGAAGGCTGTGAAGGAGAAGCCCGCGCAAGTGCAGAAGAAGCAGGCGTCAGAAACGCAAAAGGCCACTCCACCGTCAAAAGAGATTCAAACCACAAAACCTGAAGTCGTTCAACAGCCGAAAGTGATTCCAACCGCTAAATCGGAAGTCGTCCAGAAGCCAAAGGAGGTTCAAACTGCACAATCCAAAACCGTCCAGCAACCTCAGGCTATGCCAGAGGCTAAGTCACAGGAAACTGCAGCGGCAAGTCAGCAGCAAAAGCCGCTGCCAAAGCCTCAACAAAAACAGCCTTCAGTGGAGCAGGAGATAAATCGCGAGACCGAGGTTCGATCTATCAACGAGCTTGCTCCGACCGAAAGCGTAGAAAGCATATACTCATCGCTGCAGCCCAGCGAAGAGGAGATAGAGTCGATAATATCCGGCGAGTTCGCGCACGGAGGCGGTCCAGTCAGGAAGTCGACCATATCGCGTACCGAGGCGCAGAGCAGGGATGCGGCCAAGGGCAAGTCCTGCGTATGGCATCCGTGGAGACCAGCCTACGCGCTGTGCAATTACTGCAACAGGCCCTTCTGCTACGAGGACATAATAGAGTACAAGAACAACTACTACTGCCTTGAGGATATAGACAAGGTATCAACAGGAGCCGGAGTTGAAACAACTGTAAGGTACAACAGGCTCAGCATGCTCTCTGCTCTTATGTTCATCATCGCTTTCATAGTTTTCGTATTCTCGGCAATAGGCCAGGTAGCATACATAACGAGCTACGCCAACAAGATCGGATTCTTTTCGTTTATCGCCCAGCTTAACTACGCTTATACTTCTGCGTTGCTTGGGTTCTTCCTGGCGCTGTTCAGCATCATAGCAGGAATCCTAATATTCGTGCACTCCGACAAGGGCTTTATGGTTGGGTCGCTGGTAGGGGCATTCAGCACAATACTGTTCAGCTACAGCTACATAAGCAGCGGAGCTTTATACACAATAGCGATAAGCCTGATATCATTCGCGGCTCTTGTCCTGCTTTTGCTCTCGCGCGAAACGTACGAAGATGAGGAGACGCTCGTCCCTGCAAGATCATACCAGCAGGCAGAAATCCCCGTGGGCAGGTTCTGAATGTCATTCAACCGAGAGCGTTCTTGTCTGATACCTACCCCTCCTCTCTATTTCGTCTAGCTTTTTGAGCACGCTACCTGATTCAGCGGTGCCCCTCTTGTAGCCTTCTACGAAGTGCGTGTAGAGATTTTCGTCAACAGATCTCTTCATCAGTATGACGTCCAGCGCCTTGTCCTCAACAGAATTAGTGAACGCCGACAATCCAAAGTCTATCACCCACAGCCTTCCGCTCCTGTCGATCATCAGGTTTGCGGTCGTAAAATCACCATGCGATATTCCGTGATCGTGGATCCTAGCCAGCAAAATTCCTGCTTCATACATTGTCCTAATCGCTGCGTTACTTCTGATACCAGAATTTATTCTTTTGTTCAGAGTTTCTCCGTCTATCTCATCCATCACTATGAAGTATCTGCCCGCCATCATCACGGACGGGACGCGGACTCCACTTTCGTACAGCTCAGCCTGTATTCTCGCTTCGTTTCTTGTCCTGCGCTCCCTCAGGTCTGAGTCAAGCTCAGCTATCCTGTAGGTCTTTTCTACCCTGTACTTCATTATAGCGTTTCTGCCGAGCATCCTGGTCTTGTAGATCCAGGCCTCAGCACCCTCAGAGATTTTTCTCATTTTTATCTCCAGTATATGTCAAAATCCTCTATTCTATACTTCTGTTTGACCCCGTAATCCATCGTTCTTCTTGAGCGTCCCGCGTTAGTGTGCATCTTCTCTGCCACAACCGCTATCATCGCTCCGTTGTCTGAATTGAATTCGTCCGGAGCAGCGTAAAATTTCACCCCGTGCGAGCCAGCCATCAGCACGAGCATCTCCTTCAGCCTCGCACTCTGCGCTACCCCGCCGCACGCTATTACCTCCCTTTTCCTTGTAAGCAGCAGCGCCCTCTCCGCCGCCTCGCATATCATCGAGAACGCGGTCTCCTGAAGGGAGAACGCCACGTCCTTCCTCTCAGCGCTTTTGAGAAGCCTTATCGCGTTCGTGAGAAGGCCTGTAAAAGTGAAGTCCATACCCTTTACAGTGTACGGCATACGTATGTACCTACCACCCCTGGAGAGTCTCGCCACGCTGGATCCCCACGCCGGTTTCAGTCCTGCCTCTCTTGCGAATGAGTCTAGCATGTTTCCTACACCTATATCGAACGTCTCACCGTAGACGTGATAGCGCCTTCTCGGCGCGTTTTCAAGTCCGAGTATCTGCGAGTTTCCGCCACTTACATAGATGACAAGTGGGTCGCGAAGGCCAAACAGATGCCTTGTAACCTCTATATGGGCAGCAGCGTGATTAACAGGATACAGCGGCGCTCCTGTTAATCTCGAAAGGGTGAGTGCTGAAAGCTGCCCCACCCTCAGGCACGGGCCGAGTCCTGGTCCCCTCGTATAACCGATAGCATCTATCCTCTCTACTCCAGACTCTTTCAGCGCCAGCCTCACAACGCGTGCCGCATTCTTTTGATGAAAATCAGCTACCTTCATCGGTATTATGCCTTTGTCAGATATCTTGTACATCGACTTTACGTTTGAGAGTATCTTCCCGTCTTCAACGACTCCGACTCCAAAAGTATGGGCGCTGCTCTCTATTCCTACGGTTATCATGCGATTACCGCGATCGGTGCACGAGGACGTGCACCATTGTTAATTGGCATGCAACATATAAAAAGTGCATACAGAATTCTGCAAACACAGATTATAGGCGAATAATAGGAGCTTCAGATAAGGTTTAAAACGTTGTCGTGCCATACTAGTAGGGGGTGATGTAACGGCTACGATGGACAAGGTAGTGTACCCTATACTTGAAAAATATGGAGTGCCAAGATGGGTCTCGCCTTTCATTTTTTCATACATAAAGGGCGATCCACTCAATGCTATAAAGCGCGGTGTCAGCTTCATAGAAGTAAAGAGGAAGAAGGGGGAGGTTACAAAGAAAACTATATTCCTCCCTAACGGCTACAAGTTTGATACTAGCTCGATCGCCGCGGTCCTGAACATATTCCTGTATTCAGAAAACAGGGTATCTGAGATAATGAGCGGATGGCTGTCCCACTCTGTCGGACGCGACCTCCTTGCGTATAAGGACTACTTCTTCTCGCTTTCGCAGAACGACAAGCGCCACGCAAAGGCGGTAAAGAACCTGATGGAAGGGCTTGGAGTAAAGCCTGCGACCGTAAAGAAAGAGGTTGAAGAGGTGTTCGACTACCTGGAAAGCATAGAATCGTGGCCGGAGCGCCTCGTTGCATCCGAAGTAGTGCTGAAAAGATCCTATTCCACATTCGGCATAGTTTTCTACAGGGTTTTCTACGCCGCCTCCCCTGAGTTCCTAAGGTCTTTCGTAAAGGTATTCAGATCGGAAGAGGATAGCTGGGAGTCTAATGAGATAAAGCGCATACTGGGCGAAGGCGTAATAGGCAAGGAACGCATCATGGAGATAACCGAGGAAATGCTCAAAAGATTCTACCTCTCCGTGCTCGCTTACTCTAGTGTATCAAAGAAAGAGAAGATAGACAAGGAAGTGAAACTGATAACGGAAGTTTCTATGGCGTATCCACTCCAGTTCCTAAAAGAGAGCGGTTTCGATATAGACGTTGAGGACGAAGTAAGGCGGATAGAGAAAAGTGCGAAGCGGTAGTGCATCACTACGCCCTTGCACTTTGCATCTACATCGGCTTCAAAAGATATATAAATCTTTGACAGTAATTTAAATAAGAATGGGGAGGCTTACAACCAGTACTTACCGACCCGACTGACTTGCAATAAACACGGTTGATAAAATGGATGGAGCAACACAAACAGAACGAATAGTAGAATCTAACGGAGAGGAAAGGGACAACGTAGTGTACGTGGGGAAGAAGTCAACTATGAACTACGTGTTGGCTGTAGTGACGCAGTTCAACGGGGGCGCCGATGAAGTGACGATAAAGGCGCGAGGCAAGGCGATCTCAAAGGCTGTCGACATAAAGGAGATTGCGGTGAATAGATTCCTGCCCAACGTAAAGACAAAAAGCATCAACACTTCATCCGAAGAGCTTACAAACGAGGACGGCACGAAATCGAAAGTGAGCGCCATTCACATAGTGCTCGCAAAGTAGAAAGCGGCCTTTTCTTTTTTTAATTTTGGTTTTCCTTCTTAGCCGGGCTTGTCTATCCTGCCGCCCGCCGATTTTAGGAGGTCAGAAGCACTTATTATTCCCACGCATCTCATATCCACGGCAGAATCTACAACCGGTATTCTAGTAACGTTGTGCCTTACTACCTTCACTATAACATCTTTTATCTCGTCCCCCCCTTCTACGAAAATTGGGGCCTTGATGAGAGGTTTTATCGGTGCATCGAGCTCCTCCCTGCTGTGTTTGATCGCAAATCCACGCAGCGTATCACCGTCCACGATTCCTACCAGCTTCCCCTCATCCAGTACCGGAAGCAGGTCGATGTTTGAGTTCTCGATGAGCGTTATAGTTGAAAGTATCGACGTGGTGGTTGACACGGCGACTACGTCTTTCTCCATAACATCTGCAGCCTTCTTCACCGCCATCTCAACACCTATGCTATCCAATTAACTATTCAAATATTTAATATCGGCTTCTGGACCATACTTGTTGGCAAACTAATAAAAATGTTGATAAATAGATGTTCGATTCGCAAACCCATATGTGCAACCGTTTAACCTGCAA
>JAKAXF010000047.1 GCA_021816645.1 Microcaldota archaeon
TCCAGTGCTAGGGTGTGGGCGGTTTTTGTGAACCGGGTTGTTCTTGTGAACCGGGTGCGGATGGTTCTTGTGTGAGGGTTGGTGTTGGATAACAGGACCGAAGCGGGTTTCTATAATTTTTTGGGCCGGTTCCCGCTTAGTTTTACCAGATGTGTGTGCGGGCGTGGTCGTGGTATATCTCACGATTCCAAACCGCGACTCTAGCGGCTGTTGAACGACGCTTTTTGTCCTGTTGTTTTTTGGTTGGTATATCCCACCCCCCAGATTATCTTGTGTACTCCCCGGGGTCATTTCGTGGTATAGAGTCGATGGATTGATGTGCAGTAGTTGAGGTGCCAGATAGTGGGAAGTTTGGTTATAGTATGACTCTTGAACTTTTCCAACCAAGTTGAGATTGGGTATATTTTCCTTTACCGATGGCGGATGGTATGAGGAGTTTCCCGAGGAGGTTTTGTTTGTTTTTAGATTGACCGTCGGGCTCGGGTTGCTGCCACCACCGCCTCCCCCATTGTTGGAGGGTACAATAATCACCGTTGGGGGTATGATCTGATTTGGGTTAGGTGTTGGTGCTGGACCAGGTCCGGAGGACGGAGAGGTGGAGGTCCCGGACCCTGCGTTTCTCAGAAAGAAAAACCACACCAAGAAAAAAACCACTAAGGCGGCCGCGACGATCCATATTGTCTTTTTGTGTGCTTGATAAAATTGACCCGCTTTGGCCTTGAAGCCCCCCTTTTGCGGTTCTGCATGATGTGATGGCTCTCTGTGCTCGTGCTCAGGCTCTCTGCGCTCGTGCTCTCTGTTCTCGTGCTCGTGCTCGTGTTCTTCTGCCATTTAATAAGTATATCATTTTACATCTCTAAAGGCAAAAATGCTGGATGTGTCACAACTCTCACGCCGACTTAAGCTGTTTGGGGTCAAAAAACACTGCCAAAATCGCTGCCAGCTGTCCGGTGAGTGCACCATACACCACCACCACCCCCACAAAAATGAACGCCAGCGAAACGGGAGACAAAATTATTCCCTCTTGCGGTCAATGCCAAATTTGTTTCCGGTCCACAGAACGAAAACCGCAAAGCCAATCAGGGCAAAAAGAAAAATCACAGCGTGCATCCCCTCACTAAAAGCCGAAGCGTTCGACCCACTTCCTAGCTCGGCCCCCACTCCCCACGCACCAGACTTGGCCTGGGCGGCGGTAGCCTCGGCTTGTGCTTGGGCCTGAGTAACAGCGGCGGGAGTTATGGCACCAATCACGGCCGCCCCCTTAGAACCCTACGCCAACCAGGCCGATTTCCCATGTCCGGAGCTGGGGCTTAGACCCAGAGTCGCTGTTCTGCTCTACAAACGACCTCATGGCAGGGGTCGGGGTCATGCCTGGGACGCTCGCGGCTACATTGGCGTTGGGGGTCATCTGTGAAATTTGGGGAGTGGCACCCACGATCGGTGGGAAGTCCCCGCTCTCTAGGTCGTAGACAGCCACACCATCGGGTAGGTATCGCCCATAGACCTGTTGCTGTAGGTCGTAGTAGCTCAAAATTGAATTATCAGAGGTCTGGTAGGTGTAGAAAGCATCGGTTAGTCTACCGGTGGGAGAAAGAGCGACCAAAGTCGGGTTCAAAGGGGTGGCGCCGTCGTATAAAGCGTTAAAAATCTTCTCGTAAATGAAGCCTTCCTGGTGCCACACGCTGGCCAAGTTGCCATTACCAACTGGAGCGGCGTTCTGCAATTCGTTTATCTGGCACACAACTCCAACCGTGGGCTCCGCCTGAGCGGCCGAGATTCCAGAGGGTAGAAGTTGGGTCTTGAGGCAGTTTGCGGCCAGGGTGAAGGATGAGCTGACAATCGTGGCGGTGCTCGCACCGTTGGTGGAGACGATAAGAGCGCTCAAGGCGTCGCTTCCGATGAGGTTGTAGTTGAAGTACTCCTTGAGGGTGTTGCTCGGGTCTCCGAGAGGTAGCAGTCCGTATACCAGGTCGCGGTATCTCTGACACAAAAGTCTTACCTTGCCGGTGACCGTGACAGTCTGCGAGGCCGACAAAGACGCGCCCGGGGCCACACTCATGGAGAACTGATTCGCAGCGGCCAAAGCGGCGGCGGCCTTCGCACCATTGGTTCCAGCATAGGCCGGGTCGCCGTTTACAAGGCGGGTGATTTCGTCGAGGTACCGCGCGGTCAAGTTAGCACCCCTCACGAGCTGAGTTCCACCGAGTTGCTGTTGCTCAGTAAACGCGGAGTAGGGGGCGTATGGGCTCATGGTCACCACATCCGCAGCTCCGAGAGTGAAGTCAATGCTCATGGTGAAAAACAGCGTGAACGACCGAACCCACTCAGGGGTAACCTGGAACGGGGTGTTGGAAAAAATGCTTCCAGAGCTAGATCCAACCGGGGCCACAGCCTGGAGGGTCTGCACATCGGGGCGAGAGTAGGTCAGGAAATTGGCGTTTGCGGCTGCTACTGCGGCAGCGGCGGCGGATGCGGGAGAAGTTGATTTTGTCATCAGTTAGTAGTATACCCCTTTAAAACTGCGTTGTCAAATGAGGCAAAGATGCCCCGGTCTTTTAGAAGCTTCAAAACGCTAATTACGATTAGGGTCCCAGCGGCACCGAGTGCCATGGCCCAGGCTATGGTAGCGAGGCTTGATCTCATGGTCCTATAGTATCACAATAACGCTTAAACCGTCAAAAAATCTTGAAGTTTTTCGTAGTATGTCCAGTGCAGGTCGTCCCCATCTACCCATCGATAATAAAACCCATGACTCTGACGAGGAGGCTCATATTGGGAAAAAACCTCCTTGACGGCCTTGATGTCGTTCGCCGCCCACAGGCGAAAAATGAACACGTGCGATGCTTGAGAAAACAACTGCCTAGGGATGCCGACGGGCTCTTGGGTGTCGCCAATTATCCCCACATGGCGACCGCGCCCCCGTGTGAAAATATTGAGCAGATCTTCCCCAGCATTCATTTTTGATTCGACGACCTGTGTGTACTCGTCCACTATGACCATTACATACTGCCTGCGATACGCCCAGCGGAAAACTCGGGCCGCCTTATCTTTTATGGAGGACTTTTCATCAGAAGAAAGTGAAACAATGATGTATTTTTCGCTACTTTTGGCCAAATCTTTGAGCTTGACCGATTTGAAACCAAGTTTTTGAGCTCGTCTCCTATCCTCGGTCACACCCTTGGTGTCTATGAAAACAAAACGCCATCGGGGCGATGTTTGGGCGTCGCCGATGTATCTGGCGAGATAGAGACTAGCGAAAGTTTTTCCCGTCCCAGTTTTTCCTAGTACCACATACCTGTCAGATGGTGAGAGCATATGTGAAGTATAACACACTAGACCGAAGGGTCAAAACTTGTCGTTTCCCTGGTTTGTTCTGTGGCCGTTGTTTGTTTCACACGGTATTCCTCAGCCATCTGCTCCATGTGTATGACGTGCGATCGTAGCGATATCATATCAGTTGTGTGTTTGGAAACAATCAACAGGGCCATGAACATATTCAATGAGAAACCGCGGCCGCCGATATTTTTTTGTATCCAATCACCGGCAGGAGTTTTTAGCAGGTCCTCGAGTGCCGCCGATATCACATGCAGCTCAGCAGGAGAAAATGTGAGCGCTGGCGCTTGATTGGGGGGTATGACCGTGTAAACTTGCTTTTCTTCGTCATATATGATATCGGCCTTGGTCAGGTGCAGAAATTTTAGCTCGGTGTCCAGCCCCATATGCTGCATCATGGTCAGCGTCTCGTGGATACGGTCGTGCTGGCTCACTCGCGCCCGTCTCTGTGGAGTCGGTGTGTCACTCTTGGGAGGTCTGCCCCTTCGGGAGGTGGTTTTCTTTTCCTCCGGCTCAGGCTCTACTCCGGGATCGAAAAAATCTTGATCACTCATCAAGCTATATTATATCTTAAAAAATGATGCGGCGCAACCAGTCCAGAGAACTTTTTTCTTCTTTGAGGTCTTCCGACAGTGTGCCGGAGCCAGGGGCGTCGTCCAAAACGGGGGGAGCACTCACAACTCCGTCGTCTTTAGGCTCTTCCGGCTCCTCTTCTGAATCGGCAGCTGCAACAACAGCAGCGGCGGCAGCCATCTCTGCTGCTACTCGGGCGGCCTCGGCCTCCTCCGCGATTTTTGCCTCCTCATACTCATGTAAAGCGTGCTCTAGCTCCTCATCCTCGGCGGTGTGTCGGGCCTCGTGCTCCTCCATAGCATGTCGATGCTCGGCGTGCTCACCATCATGTGCCGAAACCCTACCATCGAGCGAATCCAATCGGGCCGCGTGCTCCTCCAATCGAGCGGCCAGCTCGTCAACTCTCGAGGCGGCGGCCTCAATTTTTTCAATGTCCATTTTTCAATTGCTCCCTGTAAACCTTCGCGGCAGTTTCACGCCCCCACTCCCGGGCCTCGGCTACGGGCTTGCCCTTGGCTCGGTACTCCGCCGCCACTTTTTCCGCCAGCCGGTCAAATTTATTGCTCATCTATTGTAGTATAACGCCAAATATGGTAACATGCAAATATGACGTGCCGACGATGCGAGTTGCTAACAAAAAATATCATATTCTGTCAATATTGTCAAGAAGAGGTTCGACAGATGATGAGCCCAAAATTTTTGAGTATGCTTGAGCAACGTATAGCTGAAGCTCGAGGTAAGAAATCCAAGCTTTGAGTAGCGGATCGACCGGCCCCGGTTCCTCTGTCGACGCGGCCTCGTGAGCCCTCCTGAGGAGTTGCCCGCTCTTGCGGGTGAGTGTATCAAGAGTCGTCTGCGTCATCGTCGGCCTCCGGAGGCATCAGTCGTAGCATCTCACTTGCTTTGCTCGCAGTCAACTGACCAGCGTCTATTCCGAAGGAGTCCATCAGCGCTTGCAGTTGATACTCATGTTTGATAGACTTGGTGAGCTGCTTGATCTGAGAGACTATCATGCGATTGCTGAATACCTCCTCTAAAATCTTCCTCTCGTCGGGAGTGCATCTGGGAAAAACGACAGCGCGAAGCATGGCGGGGGTGATGGTGGCGCGGCGTCCGTCGAGGGTTAGCTTGATTTTGAAATCTATCATATAATATAAGGTAACACACGAACTACAGCATGTCAAGGGTTCGGGGGAACAATTTATGAACTATAAACAGGTATTTCACATGCCTAAAAATTTTCTAACCGCCGTCTGTGGTAGGGGAGGCTCAAACAAAAGCTCGACCAAGAGAACAAACAGACCCAAGAAAAGTTGTCCGACTATAGCCCCCACACCCGCGGCCATCATGAAGAACAAAA
>JAKAXF010000048.1 GCA_021816645.1 Microcaldota archaeon
CCGATCTCCACTGGTATCCGAATTGGATATTCCTGATGCCGCCGCAATCGCTGCAGCATGGGATAAGAGGAAACTGCGGGCGTGATTGCATGGACACGATGCCGGTGACCATGCGATACGGCGAGGCTTTCTGCGAATGCGGGCATCGGGCGCGTTATCATAAGTTCGGGCAGGGCGAGTGCCAGTCATGCCGGTTAAAATGCCCGCAGTTCCGCGATGTTGCCCTACGAATCGAAGACGAGTTGGCAAAATCGGTTATATTGAACAACATCGAAAAATCGATTAAGGCCGCATCGAATCGCGTCTATTACCAGCAGCACAAGCCGGAACTCTTGGCTTGGCAAAAAGATTACCGCGACACCCACAAGGAGGAGAGGGCAAGACTGTGGGCCGAGTATTACGCTTCTAACAAGGCGCGATTGTTGGATAACGCAGCGGCATATCGCAAGACGCACAAGGCGCAAATTGCGGCATACCAGGGACTTCACAAGGCAGAACATGCGCAGGCGAGCCAAAGGTACCGTGACACGCACAAGGAGAAGATATCAGATATCAACAGGGAATACTACAAGGCGCACAGGGCAGAGATATTGGCCAAGAAAAGGCGACCAGAAGAGAAGGAGCGACTGCGGGCATGACCAGCGTAGCTCAGATAAGCTTAAATACCTTTAATGCGTAGCTCAATCGTGACAGTGAAGATGAACATGGCTGACAAAAAGCGCATAAGGCGCACAAAGGATATTGACAGGATGATAGCCGGTCTTGAAGACGTGGCGCTGGCGGGGGCCGGCGCAATGGCGGCGACCGGAGTCGGTGCTGGACTGATTGGTGCTTTGAGAGCTTAGGTGATTGGCATGGCGAAGATATACATACCGGGATATGTCCGTAAGAACGGGAACCGTGTCGAGGGTCACTATCGGGAGATGACGGAAACGAAGTCTGTACGTTCTGACGCCGCGACGAGGGGTTGGGAGAAGAGGAAGAGGCTGAAGGCGTGATGGCATGGGCATAAGATTACTGCCAAAGGTCAGGATGAAGGGAGGGAAGAAGGTCTATTACTTTGACGAGAGGCTGTCGCAGCTCAGGAACGTCAAGGATCCCTACGACCACATAGACCTGGAAAGCGACGAGCGCGATGCCATCGAATATATGGCCGGCCAGCCGGTTGAGGTCGGCGAAAAGATGCCGGAGATGAAGGTCGTAGACCTGCCTTTCAGGGAAGCGGATCTGGCGATGAGGATCAGCGAGAGGGAGCGGAAGTTGCATTCGTAAATGATACGGTGAGACAATGAAATGCGAATGTGGAAGCGGAGAACTTGCACATGTGCTTAACAAGGACGGGACGCTGGGCAAGTGCCTCGAAGACGGATGCAAATGCAAGAGATACAAGCGAGATGAGCCCTATGAAGTCTATTATACTGCAGAACAAATTACCGCCAACATGCCATCTGAATTCATCGGCAAATACGCTACGCAAGCGGAAGCTGAGAGGGCTGCGACATTGGCGAGCGAACGCGTTACATATGGTGAGATAAACATATACAACACCAAGACGAAGAAGAGCTATGAGTACTGGCCTTCTTACAAGAGAAAGAAAGGCAAAAGGATGAGAGCATGACCATAGAAAGGTTCGCAGGTTACAACACTGGCTACGGATATATAGTTGGCGGAGGGTACTCCGGCTATACTGACGAACTCGATAAAGAAGTCATGAAGGCTGCTAGGTTCCTGGAGCGCAAATTCAAGCATCCGGTAATCATCCGTTTCAACTCCGATCGGAAATCTGGCGGAGCCTTCCTTAAGGGAAGGGACGACGCTTCAGTGCAGCTAGGCGCAGAGTATGACACGAAGAAAATACGCTACGTAGCCGGCCTTGATACTGCGCTGATGAAAGAGGAGCATATAAGAAATAACAAGCCATACAGGACTATTATCGAGGATTGGCATGATGATAGGGTATACAGACATTTCAAGACGCTGAACGAGGCGGAGGACTGGCTGATGGCCGTGATAAAGAAGGAGAAGGTTAGCGATTATCTGAGGGAGAAGATGAGATCATGAAAGAAAAAAAGAGTTATGATTTGGATGATGCGATAGCCGCACAATACACGTTAGAACCGATGAAGTGCAGGAAGTGCAAGGAGATCGGATACACAACGTACCATAAATACGTGGACGATGCCAAGTGCGCAAAGTGTGGCGCATGGCAGTCGGAATACACTAAAAAGGGAGAACGCAGAAAGAGGTTGAGATCATGAACTGCGAATGCGGAAGCGGAAGACTTAAACACAGGCTCAACAAGGACGGCACGCGTGGCGGATGCCTCGAAGACTGGTGCAAATGCAGGAGATACAAGCGGAGGAAAACGTAGTGATCGGCATGGGCATAACGATTCATTGGGATGGCACGACAAAAAAGAAAAACCTGGCGGGAATGGATGTTTATACCCCTGCAGAGGGGGATAGCTTCATAGAGCACGTGGGCGACAAAAAGAAGGACGATAAGACGAAAGGCAAAAGGCTGAGAGCATGACGACGCAACAATTCGAGTATACCAGGAGGATCATAGCCAACGAGTTGGTGGCCATAGAGAAGCAGATAGCCGCATTGCAGCCGCAGGAGAGGGCGTACTTCATGCCGCTGTACTTGGACGTGCAGAGGCACCTGAACGACATGCGGTTGCAGCTCATTAGGGAGGGGCGGCTCAGGGCCTGACGCGGCGATCCAATGGGCAAAACATTCGAAAAAGAGCTGAAGAAGCGCGGCGGGGCGCTCAGGTGGCGGACCCGCGATCTGGGCAACGGGCTGTTCCAGCGGATTGCCATAACGAAGCTGCCCGGTCCGAGGGGAGGGCACACGCTCGCGGAGGAACCGCAGAAAAAGAGGTTGAGGTCATGAGTAAGACGAAGGAAACAAAGGAAGAGAAAGAGGCGCGCCTGCATGGTTGCGGCCGGTTCAACCAGGGCGATTCATATACGACAGACGCTGGCGAAGCGCTGAAAATGTATAGTAAAGGCCAGTTGTTGGTGCCACTTGGCATAGCAAATGACCGCATAGACATGGCCCGCGAATACCAAAGGCAGCTTGACATAAAGAAGGAAAGGGAGGCGGACGGCACTGGAAGCTGGCAGGAAGCTGTCGCGGCATTGGAGACCGAGAAGGAGATAGAGGACGACCCGGAGGTAAAGGAGTTCATGGATGAAAGAGCTCCTGAGGGTTTCACGTCGTTCAACGCGAACACGCAGATAGAGGACAGAACACCGTCGAAAAGGAAGCACGACGAGAAGAAGCTGAGGGCATGACGCCGCGAGTGTGCCCGAAGTGCAAGTCGGTGTACTTGGACAGGGAGAAGACTCTCAACTACGATTGGCACGCTACGCATAGGAAGCTCGTAAGGGTGTAAAATAATGTCCGAACTGACGCCCGAGGAGCGTGCACGGCTGTACAGTATGCCCACGGCAACCGAGGTTGCGACCAAGCTAAGTGAGCAGCGCGAGCCGTTGATGGACGCTCTCAAAGCTGCCGGTATGACGCCACGAGAGCTGGCGCAGCAGGTCAAAAACAAGTTACGGCGCATAGACCGGTATCATTACGTTTGGTGCGACGACAATATGCCTGCCCACGGCGTGGAGGACCTGACGCTGGGCGACAACGCACTCAACTTCCGCACCGAGACGTTTGGCCGTCGCGAGTATATGCCTGGCACTGGGAAATTCCGTGGCACGCCACGCACGTTCGTTACCCTGCCGCCGAACTGGTTGCGAGCGCAAAACGAGATAGACCCCGATGTTGCAGATGCCATAATGTCGCTGGTCGCATCCAAAGGCCGGCAGATGCAAATTGCACCCGGCCATTACGTTACAGCTATACCGGTCGAAGATTGGGATGCGCTGATGAACCGCCGTATCGGCGTGAAGTGGACAATCCCACACTCGGAGTTTTTCAGATTGTTGAAGATGCACAAGGAGAATCCGGAGAGGCTGAGAGCATGAACCGCCATCAATGCCACGATTGCGGGGTGCTGGAGGGCGAGCTGCACCATACGGGCTGCGACCAGGAACGTTGCCCGAACTGCGGCGGCCAAGCCATCTCCTGCGGCTGCACCGATGGACAATACCATAGCAAACCCAGAATCCCGTATACGGTCAAGCCCCTACTTTGCGAGATGTGCGGCAAGCTGTGGCCCGCCTTGTTCATGGCCAAAGAATGGGATCGCTATGTGCCTCCAGACCTTCAGAACGCGGTCCTGTGTAAGAGATGCTACAACAGGGTAAAGAAGCTTTATCCCAATGGTTGGAAGGCCGCGGAGGAACCCAAAATTTCAGCCGTGGCGAGGGAAACGGACGAACGGACGCGATCGAAGAGGCTGAGAGCATGAATAACCACGAAGAAATACGGCGTTTCGCCGATTATCTGAAGACTCAAGCGGAATTTTGGTGGGCAGAATCGGATAAGGTAGCTAAGGATAACGAGATTCCAGAAGCCATCAGGCGGCGTCTCAGCGAGGAGTGCGCGATCCGGGCAGATATATTGGAATGCACCAAGACCGCTTTCGTGGAATCCTTTTCCGGCTCATTTAGCAAGAAGGAGCTGGAAGAGGAGTTGGCGCACGAGAGGATCATAGACGAGCTAATGGCTGCGATAATCAAGGCAACAAAAATAGAGGAAGAGAAGCACGAAGACGAGAGGTTGAAAGCATGACCCGCAAGGAACCGGTTTATTGGATATACGCGCTGAAAGCGGACGGGGAACCCGTGGATGAGGGGTTCGCATCCACGAAGCGCGGCGCATACAGGGTGCTGCTCAGGATGGAGCGGAAGCACCCGCGTCTCGAAGTGCATACGGCATACTGGCATGGCGGCAGGGAAGTGACCGTAGAGGAACCGAAAAGATTGAAATCGTGAAGCGGCTGGTGGCATGGCGACCGAAGAGAACTATGAGGGGTCTGCAAACGATATGGTTTCCGCGATGTCGATGTCTTTCTATGCCTCATGGTTCAAAAATGACGTTTCACCGCATCTCTCAAAGGAGCAGAAGACCAAGCTTTTGCGCAAGTTATCTGACCTGAGCCTCCTTATGCAATTAGATAGCATGGGGGACATGTCTCTAGACGAGTTACCGGAGCTAAAACCGTATGCCAGTACCCGTTCATTCAGCGGCCCGCAGCTTTACGCCGTTTTCACGGAATTGTTCCATGAGCTTTACCCGAACAGCGGAATAAAAAGGCCTTATAGATCGGA
>JAKAXF010000002.1 GCA_021816645.1 Microcaldota archaeon
AGAATAGCGAGGAAGCGAGGGATAAAATTCGGAGCGGCTGCAGTTGTAATAGCCACCAGGAGAGAGAAGTAGTAATCACAGTCCAGGAGGTAAGCGGAGGGTCGAACACGGCCATTTCCGTTTTTTGACCGCTTACCCCGTACTAATTTTACCTGTTTTGCACAAAAGCGCGTCTTGCGCTGGGCATTGATAAGTTTTTATTTGTTGTTGAGCAAATCCTATTGCGTAATCAATGCGACCGTAGTCTAACCTGGTTAGGACTTCGCCCTTCCAAGGCGAAAACCCGGGTTCAAATCCCGGCAGTCGCACTTACGCTTCCAACACTACAATTCTTCTTACCCCATAGGATTAGATTACCTGCTGCACCTGTAATATTATTCAATTTTGCACGCGCCTAAGCAAGGATCCCGTATCCTTCACATCGCTTTGAGCATTAGATATTCCGTGATAGGTTATTCTGTATTGAAACTGCGAGGCGTGGGGACCGTCCATCTGCCTCACGGTTGCACGCCTTGTCCCGGTTTTATCCGGTAGGCCAAGCTCTATAAGACCTGAAACTTTGACATATTCCAGTTTCCCAGCCTCCGCCGTGACAAATATTATCCTTTTTGGATCTCTTGTTCCCCTGTCTCCTATGCTGTTGAGCAGCATCGTCCCAGACTCGTAATCGTCGCGTAAGAAGAAGGCGGTTGCCCTGTCTATAGCAAGTACGCTCACGTTTGAGTTGATAAGTATATTGTTTATCTCGTTAGACAACTTTTTGATATAGGCTAGCACGTTGCGAGGATCTGACTCTGCTGCGCTCTTCAACGTGTACAACCGTTCTGAAGCCCGTATTATTTCTATCATACCTTTTTTGTAATACTCCTCGACTATGCTCTTTGATGCTTTTCTATATTCCTCAAACCCGAAATCGAGCTTCCCTGCGTTGGAGAGGTATTCGTCCTTGCTCTCGTTTGTAAGTATTATCGCACCTTTGTCACCGTGTCTCGCTGCGTTGACGAGCAGTTGCGTGCACATAATGGTAGCACCAGCTCCGGTCTCACCCGAAAACCCATAGACCCTACCGTACCTGAAACCACCGATTGCGTCGTCTATTTCTCTTATGCCGGTTCCCCACATAGTGCGCTTTGGTACCGGTACAGACACGTTGGAGTCCATAAATTCATCTTGAAGGATCCGTTAGCGTAGTACTGCAGCCAATAATGTATATAATACATTTAGGAGATATTTATATCTATCGGGTTGTTTGTCGTCGGAAGGCAGAATGTAAAAGGAGTTATTTCTTTATGACAGCTACAATGGGTTTCTGCTTTCTCTTGTACTGCTTCCTCTTGTTCATGTCGCCCCAGCAGTCCTTGCAGATTATCAGGCGCACGGTCTTGGTAACGGTTTGCGAGCTCTTCACGCAACTGTTGCATATCTTCCTTCCGCAGTAGTCGCAGACGTCGAACCTGTAGATTTCTCTTTTGCATCTTTCGCATGTGTATGTCAAGGCAACACCTTAAAGCCCGTTGGGTAAGTCGCTTCAAAAAGATTAAATTACTTACTTGAAGCATATTTATATAAGTTGTGTTTCCCCTTAACCTCTTTGTCGGTGCGATGATGTATTCGAAAAGGATAAACGATTTTCTAAAATCCGCAGGGATAGGGATAGGCGACATCGTGCGGATTGTATCTAAAGAACAAGTCTATGAGGGAGAACTAATGCCGCGTAGCGAGGTGGGGGACGACAATGTGGTAGTAATAAAGCTGCCCAACGGATACAATGTAGGGATCTCATTCGAAGGAGCGAGGATGGAAAAGGTAAGGAGCGGGGAACGCGTACATTCCTTCCCAAAGCTGGAACTCAAGCGCAGCGGGTCGCTGCCCAGGGTATCGCTTCTGTACACAGGAGGGACCATAGGTAGCAAGCTCGATTACAAAACAGGCGGCGTGTACATGCTGCTGAAACCCGAAGAACTGTTCTACGAGGTGCCGGAGATATCGGGCATAGCCGACGTAGAGCCGGTCAACCTGATGAGCATTGCGAGTGAGGATATGTCGCCCGCGGAGTGGCGCACCATAGCGAATGCGGCAGAAAAGGCGTTCGAAAGCGGTGCCAGGGGTGTCATAATAACACACGGCACAGACACCATGCACTACACATCCGCTGCACTCAGCTTCATGCTAAAAGACTTCAGGGCACCGGTAATACTCACTGGCGCGCAGAGAAGCAGCGACAGGGGATCCAGCGATGCGTTCACGAACCTGATAGCGTCTACAGTAATGGCAGCGAAGTCTGATATTGGAGAGGTCGGAATCTGCATGCACAACTCCCCGTCAGACGATGTTTTCTCTTTTGTTCGCGGTACCAGAGCCAGGAAGATGCACACCTCGAGGCGTGATGCGTTCAGGCCAATAAACGACAGTGTCGTAGCCTACGCGAAGCTTGACGGCAGCATAGAGTATAAATCAGAACACAGAAAAGCCGAAAGGTCTGACGGCGCTAAGGCCGTAACTGGATTTGAGACCAAGGTAGCTATAGTAAAGGCGTATCCGGGTTCCACGCCAGACATAATAGAGTACTACAAAGATAAGAAGTACAAGGGCCTGATAATAGAAGGAACTGGGTTGGGGCACACTCCGGTATCGATAGCTCACCGCGACATGTCATGGCTGCCAAACATAAAGGACGCTGTTGAGTCTGGAATCGTGGTGGGCATGACCTCGCAATGCCTATACGGGCGCGTCAACCCGAACGTCTACAGGAACCTCAGGCTACTCAGCGGAGCCGGAGTGGTATACTGCGAGGACATGCTTCCTGAGACCGCATACGTTAAGCTGGGCTGGCTCCTTGGAAACTACAAAAAGGATGAAGCGACCTCTCTGCTCAACAGGAACATCGTGGGTGAGATAAAAGAGAGAAGCATGGTGGACGAATTCCTGGTGTGATTATGGTATCAACGCAGAAGATCGACTACAAGAGCCTCGGATTTGCGTGCGGCCTTGAGGTGCACCAGAGACTGGCGACCAGCAAGAAACTTTTCTGCGGTTGCGATGCCGGGCTATCGTCCTCACCTACCGTCTCCGGCAGCATAACCAGGAGCCAGAGGGCAGTAGCGGGAGAGCTTGGTAAGGTGGACTTCGCCGCAAAATTTGAAGAGGAGAAAAAGAGGAGTTTCAGGTACAATATATTTGACTACAATACATGCCTGGTGGAACTGGACGAGGAACCGCCCCACGACCTTAACAGGGAGGCTTTGCAGATAGCACTCTCGATATCACAGGCGCTGAACCTAAAGATAGTTGACGAAATACAGCCGATGAGGAAGGAGGTTGTTGACGGGAGCAATCCGAGCGCTTTCCAGAGGACGATAATGCTTGGCAGCAACGGCTCAGTGAAGCTTGACGGAAGGAGCGTACCCATAACCATGATATCGCTCGAGGAGGAATCCGCGGGCATAGAGGAGCAGAAAGCCGGCGAGACTGTGTACGACACGGACAGGATAGGTATACCGCTGGTAGAGATAGACACCGATCCCAGCATAGCTTCACCCGAAGAGGCGAAGGCCGTGGCGCTGAAGATAGGCACGCTGCTTAGGCTTACCGGAAGGGTGCAGAGAGGGATAGGTACAATAAGACAGGACGTGAACGTCTCGATAAGAGGCGGCGCAAGAATCGAAATAAAGGGGGTTCAGGAGCTGGACGCGATAGACAAGCTTGTTAAAAACGAGGTGCTCAGACAGGTTGCACTCATAGAGATCAGGGACGAGCTGATCGCCAGAAAGGCCGAAGTGGGCAGGACGGTTAATGTTACATCGTATTTCAAGGATACTAATGTCAGGATACTCAGGAATCATCTTGACAATGGTGGCGCCGTGCTCGCGTTTGCACTCAAAGGATTCAAGGGGTTGGTCGGAACCGAGGTAGGTCCGAATAGAAGGCTGGGCAGCGAAATCAGCGATTACGCGAAGGGAGCGGGGGTCAACGGTATAATCCACAGCGATGAGGACCTTTCTTCATATGGATTTGCGGAACGCGAGATAGAAGAGCTCAAAAAGATTCTCGGAGTCGCAGAGAACGATGCGTTTGTAATGATAGCCGGAGGGTTGGATAACGCCTGGAAAGCTTCCGAACTCGCCACCGACAGGGCGAAGTACGCGATTGTAGGGGTACCACCCGAGACGAGGGCCGTCCTGAACGCCAACGACGGCACTACGAGGTTTATGAGGCCGCTGCCGGGCGGATCGAGGATGTATCCCGAGACGGACCTGAAGCCGGTCAGGATAACCAGCGAGATGATTTCTCTTGCGAAAAGGGACGCGCCTGATATAGACAGGGAACGTTCGGTACTGGAAAAGCAGGCTGGACAGAGAAACGCAGATGAGCTAATGAGGTCTCCAAGATTGCCACTCTACCGATTCCTTGTAAACTCTCTTGGAGGGGACGGCGAGTTGATAGCAAACATACTTCTGCAGAAGTTCACCGAGCTCAAACGCTCAGGATTTGAGGTTGATTCCATACCGGAAGGCAGGCTGCTCGAGATGTTCAAGAAGTACTCGTCCGGCGAGATAACGAAGCAGGCCATTGAGGATGTGCTCAAAGCGCTTACAACAGGATTGGGAGTCGAAGAGGCGATAAGGAGGAACAAACTCGAAAGGATAAAAGGCGAGAATCTCAGGAAGCTCGTTGACTCAGAGAGGAAGTCGTACAAATCAAAGGACGAGCTGATAAGGGTGATAATGTCAAAGTACAGGCTCAATATAGACGGTGGCGAGCTGAATTCTTTGCTCGCCGCGCAGCACGGCTAGAAGAAAGTCCCGCTTTTTCTGCCGATCAGAACGTCGTCTTCTATCCTTACTCCTCCGAAACCAGGCACGTATACTCCGGGTTCGTCGCTGAACACCATACCAGACTTCAGAATAACTTTTGATGCGTTGCCCATCCTGAGCCCGTCGTGGACATCGAGGCCTATGGAGTGGCCCAGCGAATGGATGAAGCGGCCCTTGTATCTGCCATTAGCGAACTTGTTGATGTAGTCCTCTGCGAAAGCGTGTACCTCGGCTGCCTTCGCGCCTTCTGCCATGAGTTTCACGCTTTCGTCGTGCGCCACCCTAACTACCCCAACCATTTCCTCCATCTTCCTGTACTTTTCGCTCTTTGTATCTGGCTTGAATACAACAGTCCTCGTCATATCGGCGCAGTAATTCATGTATTTCGCCCCGGCGTCTATCAGCACGAACTCGTTAGCCTTGAGTTTTGTTCCGTCGGGAGAATGGTGCGGCAGCGCGGCGTTCTTACCGAATGCCACTATAGTCTTGAACGCAAGATCGCTAGCACCATTCTCGCTCATTAACATGTTGAATTTTCCAGCCACGTAGGTTTCTGTAACTCCCTCCTCCAGATAAGCGCCTATGCCTTCGAACGCCTTCTTCGTTATCCCCACGGCTTTTTTCATAAGACTTATCTCCTCCTTGTCCTTTATCGCTCGCGCGTTTAGCAGGACAGTGCTCGCGTCCTTTATTTTCTTCGCTTTCATGGCTTTTTTGAGATTAAGATAATTGGCGTATGGAAGGAAGGATGCGTTTATTCCAACGGTCTTTCCGCGGAGCAGCCTCCCGAGAATCGTAGGTATGCGTTCTCCATAATACTGCGAAGTCGCCTGCGTTACCTCCATTATACTCTCCTTCTCGCGCATCGCATCCCCATACTCGAGCGGTGAAGTTAGAAGGTGTACTTTATCCGGAAACGCAATTAGTATCGAATCTTCGAAGATGCCACTCGTGAGATTTGAAATGTAGCGGAAGTTACTGTCGGCTTCTCCCGTGTTCATTAGGAGCAGCGCATCAAAGTCAGCATTTTTGAATATTCTGTACAGCCTCTTTTCTATTGTGCTCATGATAGTAGTTCTATGCACAAAAAGTTAAATGTATCTGCATCGTCACGACTTTTCAGTCGCCTACATGCACAAAACATTAACCTATAAAAAAGGAAGCAAACAAACTGTTATGGAGATGATGGACAAGGTAGCAAGAGTAGTTTACGACGCCGGAAAGAGCAGCGATGTAGAGATAAAAGTGAAAAGGAGCGAGATAGTATACAAGCACATGCGGGATCCGGCGCTACTGAAGTACTACTACAGGATGAAAACGATTTCGAACATAGAAAGAGACGAGCTCGTGGGTTCTTCCCCGACCGATCTATTTGTAGGCAGGTTCGGATATCCGAAGGTGTTCATAGGGCCGTTATTGCCTCCAGAGTTCGGAGACACTTCGCTGCTCAGCACGCCTGAAAGGTGGAAGTACCTGAGCATAAACCAGATAATAGAAATGAGATCGAAGCTTGTCAGGGGAATGCACACTACAAACATCCACGATGTAGAAAAGGGGAGGCTTGAGGAACAAGTGCGCGACCTTGCGCTCGCAGAAACACCTGCAGAAGCCGAGGTGAAATTCGAGAAAAAGCCCTTTGTAAAGCTGTCGCTAGACGATCACGCCGAGCCGTTTGGACCTAGCGCGGTAATGAAAAGCATGGATGTGTATAACGTAAAGGCGGAAAGAAAGATAGAGAAACTGTACTTTGATGACGATGCGAAGGCGTCAACCGCGCTGATAGAGCTCTACGACAGGAACATACCAGTATCAAAACTGCAGAGGGCCCTTTCAGCAGGACTTTTTGGACTGAAGAACAGCAGAAAATTTGTACCAACAAGATGGAGCATAACAGCCGTGGACGACACACTCTCCAAAAACAATCTCGGAGATGTAAAGGAATATGAACCGCTTGATGCAATAAGGGTGTACTACAACAACGCCCTAGACAATCGTTGGCTTATCTTCTTTATGCCGGGCAATTGGCAGTACGAGTCTATAGAGGTATGGTATCCCCATACCATATGGAACGATGGTAATGAGGTAACTATCTATTCTTCACATGAGGGCTACGGAGGGAGAAAGACTTATGCTGAAATAGGTGGCTGCTACTACGCAGCCAGACTCGCCGTTTCCGAGAAATTGAAGGAGATGCAGAAGCAGGCCGTTGTACTTATACTTAGAGAAACGCATGCTGGCTACACACTGCCCGTAGGAGTTTGGAACGTTAGGGAACACGTGAGGCAGACCCTCCAGACAGAGCCCGACATACTCTACGATAGAAGCCAGGTGTTTGATTATATCTCGAATAGGCTGGCGATTCCACCCAAGGAATGGATAAAGAACAGCTTCATACTAAAAGATATGCTCATGCAGAGAAGGCTCTTCGCTTGAGGTGCAAAGACGTGCCCGTGATAAGTATATATTGTTTACCACTCTATATAGGATAGTTTTCCGGGCCCACAAGGCGTGTGGTATGGTAGAATTGAGCGTAATAGTTGCGACCAAAAACGAAGACAACGGTCCGCACATAATAAGGGAGCTCCAGAAGGCTTTCGGGGGCAATCTGGAGATAATAGTAGTAGACAAGAGTTCTCCAAAGTACAGAAAAGCGCTTGAGGATACGGGAGTCAAAGTGGTGGAACAACGTTCTGATGGCTACGAAAACGCAGTGATGGAAGGATTTGCACTTGCTAGTGGAAGCATACTCGCAAACATAGACGCGGACGGCACGCATTCTGTCAAGGATTTCAAGCGTGTTGTTGAAGAACTGAAGAGGGTAAGAAGCCAGGGATACGGCCTTGTTACGGGCAACAGATACGGCAACATGTCAAAGGACGCGATGCCGGGCCATATAAAGTTTGGTAACGCCTTTCTGACTAAGCTTTTCAACCTGCTGTACAGGCAGAAGATGCACGACGTTATGAGCGGGGACGTGGTTATGACGAGGGAGGCTTACGAAGAGATAAAGTACGTGCCTCCGTATCGCGCCGGCTGCCTCTTCTTCGAGATAGAGCTGCTGAGGCGCGGTTTCAGGATAAAGGATATACCGATAAGCTACAGGGCCAGGGAAGGCACGGAGTCCAAGATATCTAGGGTTAAGCCCATATACGGCCTTACCATAGCATACAACGCGGTAAGATACACTAGGGACTACAATCCGCTGCTGCTCTTTGGCACAATTGGCGTAGTGCTCATAATAGCTGGGCTAGTGATAACTGGAATACTCTTATCGTACCTGCTGCAGACTGGTCATCTTCTGGGTGTCGGAAGAGCGCTGATAGCGTTCATGCTCTTCACGTTTGGATTTCTCTCCATAATCGCAGGGCTCATTCTGGACCTGCTTTTGGAGATAGAAAAGAAGCTGTACCGGAGGAGATAAAGTTTACCGCCCCGTTGTTAAGATAGGTTTACCACAAGTGGACCGGCAAAGTTTGATTCTGGCGCCTTTATGTATATCGAGAGCACAAAGCTGCCGGCATCGTTTATTACAAAAGGTAGCTTCGGATTCGATCCCTCAAACTCGAATGGTTCATCAACGGTTATTTTCTCTACCTTGGACCCGTAGTTTAGTATCTTCAACAGCTGCAGATTCTGCTGGAAGATATGGTTCTTCGGAACGTTCAGCATGTTGAGAGTGGATTCAGCTTCTACGCTCCTTCCGTAGCTGTTTACTACCACCTTGGTTATTTCTAGGTGCACGAACTCCCTGTTCTCCTCCAGGAATTCCAGGGTAAGCGGCCCCGAATAGTTGAAATCCGGCCCCTCGAGGCTTATCTTGAACTCGACCCGCTCCTCGGAGGTTATCTTCCGGGGCAGCGCCGGCTCTACAGAAAGGACCTTGAACGGTTGCGACGCCTTGATCTCTTTGATGCTTATCGGTTCGAAGTCGCTCGGCTTGATTATCTCCGCTTCGGTCAGAGAGTTGGCGTACGGCCTGTTTGTGAAAGGCACGGTAACGCTGAACACCTTCTCCTTGGCGTTCACGCCTTCTACGGCGTGCACCTCACCCCTGAACTTAAGATTTAGCGAGGGTATACTTATCTTGCTCTCCTTCTTGAAAAAATTTATCTTCATGCGTTCACTTTCTCTATATCCTGTCTGGCTCCGAACCTTCTAATCCTGTAGCGGTCGTATCTTTCGACTTTTGACATGTTTATGCCTTCCACGGCCCTTATGTTGGCGGGTATACCAAAACTTTCTGAATATACGCCTTTGCTGTAAAGTAGCGAGAGGTCCGTACGGCCCTTTACTGAAGAAAGCAAAAATCTTTTAACGTTGACTAAGCTGGCGTAACCGTTGTTATACTTTCTGCCGCGCTCTTTCGCGCCGATAACAGCCATAGGTATGCGCACTATAGAATCGTAGAGCATCGTGCCGTGCCCGATAAACCCCTGTTCGTTGAACGCCTGGCCGTGGTCGCTGGTTATGATTATGGTCTGGTCACCGCATTTGTCGAGCAAGTGTCTCGATATCCTGAGCGCGTAGTCGTAGGCCATTCTCGAAGCCTTCGAGTACTTCCGCTTCCATAGCTCCAGGAGCTCGGGGTCGGGCTTCGTCCTCATAAACGATGTAGACCAAGTCAGGTCGAGGCCCTTCTTTCCTATATAAGGATCGTGCGCTTCCATAAGGTTTATGAACATGAAGAACGGTTTTCTCATTTCTGTGCTTCGAACTCTTGACGCGATGTATCTGCCTCCTTTCTCAAGGGGCCATCCCTGCAGCTTGGCCTTGGATTTTTTAAGAAGAGACAACGCAGAGAACACCGTCCCCGAAGCCAGCAACTCCATGAGCAGGGGCGGATCGTTAGATGCTGCTTTGAGAACGCGTAAAGCATCGCTTATCGAGTCTCTGAACGAGCGATAGCCCACCGCGCTCCTGTCGGACTTATGCTCCTCCACGAATTTCTTGAGCTTCTTTGACACTTCTAGAGCGCTTCCGTATACGTCCGTGTAGTACGACTCCTCATGAAAGTGCTTGAATTCGTTGAACCCGTATACCGGATGCACGTACGGATTCGCGGATATAGCGTACGTATCAAAGCCCATCCTATTGAGGTCGCTCACGAATGTCTTCTTCTTCAGTTTTATTTCACTTATGTCGAAAGACTTCACATACTTGCTTTCGTGGGATCCGTGCTCTCCCGGATAGAGTCCCGTGAAAAGCGACGCATGAGACGGCAGCGTCCACGCTGATGGGGCTATACAGTTTCCGATAAAATCTGCTCCCAGCTTCTCAAAGCCGTGCAACCTGCTCTCTATAGAATTGAATTCATCGAGCCTCATCGTATCCATTACTATTATAGTAAAACTCTTCATATGCGCACCATTATCAATCTACGATTTCCCTGAAAAGCTTTGCGTAGCCGGAAAGCATGTTATCCTTGCTGAACCTTACTGCTATCTTGTTCGAAGAGATGGCAGCATTTCTCATCGCGTTCTTGTCCTTAGCCAGAAGCAGTATTTTGCTGGCCAGATCGTTCGGATCAAGGGTCCTGAAGGTCATGGCTCCTGTAAACTTTATGTCGTCTATGAGCGCGTTCTCCGAGAACAGTATCGGAATACCATGAGCCGATGCTTCAAGCATGGTAAGGTTGAAGCTTTCCCATACAGAAGGCACTACGAATAGATTCGCTGCCTTGTAGAAGCACGGCAGCTCTTTTTCGCCAACTTCCCCCACGAACTTTATCCTGTCGTCCTTGCCCGCTAGCTCCTTGTAATATTCGATGGACTGCCCATTCCCTACAAGGAGAAGCTTGAAGTTGTTATCGTATATCTTGTCGAACGCTTTTATCAGCACGCTTACGTTCTTCTGTCTTTCAAACATCCTACCCAGGTATAGGACAACGAAATCACCTTCTTTTATGCCCGCTGCGCCCCTAATCTCAACCAATGTTTTGTTGCTTTGACACTTCCCCTTGTCCAGTCCATTAGGTATGTATTCAACATTGTTGTTGTAACGCTTTATTATCGAAAACTGCGCCTTATTCAGCGCAACGCACGCATCAAAAAAGCTGAAGAATTTCCTCTTAGCTGATTCCAGACTCGTAGCAGCTAGTCCTGTTCCGAACGTTACCGCGAGGCCTTCCTTGCTGAAATATCCCGAGACGTTGCTGTTAGATACGGAAGCGTGGTCTATGTAAACGCTCTTGAATGTAAGGTTGTTTCTTAGGAACCTGAGGATAGGGAAGTCCCACACAGAATTTGACACTATTATGTCTGGCTTTATTTTCCTTACGCGCGCCAGTATCTCTTGCTTGTCCATACCCAAGTCCAGCATGTTCCTCCCGAGCAGAAAGAAATATCCCGCTCTCATAATCCAGTTCTCTGTCAGGCCGCTCGATTTCAATTCAGGCCTGAGCCAGGGCTTGGATCTGCGCAGCATTATAGTGCTTCTGCCCCTCTTGAGATATGAGGTCTCATAACCTAGATAGTACATGTCAAACTGGTTCTTTAGGTCCCTGAAGAGCACGCTAGCAACCCTTGGAACCCCACCCACGGCGTGAGTCCTTGAACCGAAATCCATTATCATGACTTTGATCATAGGCGATCACATCACTCTACGCGCTTGCAGTGAAGCACGTTCAGGATCATATCTTCATTACCATACCTTACGTTTATTGGCAGCTTGGGAACGCTCTTCTTAACTTCGAAACCGCAGTCCTTTAGCCTTCTAGCTATATCCAGATAACCATGATGTGCTTCTATCGCCATTTCTGAGAACGCCTTCAGAGTTGCATCGTCAGAATCTAGTATTATGCCGTACTCACATCCCTCGCAATCAAGCTTCAGCACCGCGTCGTTGAGACCAAAGCGCTCTACGATGTCCGACAACTTCGATACCTTTACCTTTTTGCCCTTTCTAGATGATCTTAGCGCGCTGCTTCCGTGGCTCTCGTAATCATCAGATATGCTTATGTATGAAGACTTCCCCCCGCAACCTTCGTTTATGGGCGTTATCTTGCTCCCGAGGCCGTTTGCCTTAATGTTTTTGAGTAGCAGTTTGTACGAATACGGGAACGGCTCAAAAGCGTAAACGTGCTTTGCCCCATTGAGCGCAAAGTATGTAGCCGTGTCACCTATATTCGCCCCTACGTCTATTACGACCTTGCCACTTACGTCGAGCATGCCGTATTGTTCCTCGTAGAAATTCTCTCTGATGAGCCGCAGTATGTTGCCTCTCTGCAACCGTGATGTAGCGGAGAACCTCAGCTTCCTGCCCCTAAACATAAAGGTCACTCCTTTCGGATCGCTCTGTATGTTAAGCTTCCTGTAGGCGCCGTTTGTGATGAGCGGATTCTCGTTGAAAAAATTCACAAATCCTGCTTTGCTCTCTATTACGCTGCTTTTGCCGTCCCTAGGCTTGAGCAAGACGCGCTTCTTAAGCCCGAACCTGAAAAACAGAACGTCGTACCAGTTGGAGACAGTGAACAGCACTTTGTATGTGCCTAAAAAATCCAGCGGCTTGCGTAGGTAAACCAGTATGTTGTCAGTTAACGATATGTTTTTGTACACGCAATACACGCCGCACTGGACTTGTGCTCTGACTTGTCATTACGCATTAATAATCTTTTCTGTACCTCGACTAAGCTTTTAACGTAGTCATGGAAAACCAATAAATATTATAAAAATAAAGGTATTTTCAGTGATGGTATGACATTCCAAACCATAACCGATAATAGTCATCAGGAGTACGAGTATAAAAGGCTAAAAGTAGAAATTGACAAAGAAGGGGTGAGCGCTCTACACAGGGGGATTGGGCACGAGAAGTACCATACGGTCTTCAAGATAAGGAAGACTAATGAGGGTATACTATACAACGATGTAAACGGTACCAAGGTGTATCTTGACACCGCGGAACTACCTACCAGCATACAATCTGCAATACGGATTATGTCCAACTTAAAAAACAGGATCGAGGAGCAGATAAATAAGGAGAAAGAAGCCGACTTGAGGAAAACTAATTATACAGACAGGTACATAGCTGCGATCAGTTTTGGTACCATGGCTTTTCCTGGCTATGCCTATGATCCAGAACCGGCTGCAGTGTCATATTACAGGGAGAGTATAAAACTACTCAATTCTGGGATAGAAACGCTCAGCAGTAGAGAGCCAGCACACGATCCAAGGCTGGGAGCATTCTTTCTGCGTGGTACAAGAAAACAGTGACAGAATTCGCACTATAGCGCGCTGCCTCTCCCAAGGCAAGCAAACGTTAAAAGCATTAGCAGGTAAGAACACTAGTTCTGGCTGATGACTATGAAGGTTAGTGGTGTGAGTTCAATAACAGATCGAAAACTTTGGGACAAAGGAATTAAGTACCTAAGAAGGCGTGACAAAAAGCTGGCTAGGATTCTGACTAAAAAGAGCTACCATGACATGAAGTTGAATAGTGATTATTACGGTGCCCTCGTAGAATCAATAGTATATCAGCAAATAGCGGGTAATGCTGCGGAGTCTATAATGAAGAAGTTTAAAGGGTTATACAACGGCAGGATACCCAAGCCTTCTGAATTTCTCAGTACAGAGGAGAATTTGATAAAGGGATCAGGGATCTCTCCACAAAAGTATTCATACATAAAGGACCTTAGCGAGAGATTGGAGAAAGGACTTGTGGAACTAGAAAGACTGAACTCTCTTCCTGATGCAAAAGTAATAGAAGAGCTGGATGCGGTTAAGGGCATAGGTAGATGGACAGCAGAAATGTTTTTGATTTTCAGTCTAGGAAGAACAGACGTTCTACCGATGGACGACCTTGGTATAAGAAAGGCAGTTAAGAAGGTGTACAGCCTGAAGAAGCTGCCCGACGCCAAAAAGCTTGCACAACTCTCCAAGAACTGGCATCCATACTGCACAATCGCGACTCTCTGCTTATGGAGAAGCCACGATGTTGTAACACAGGAAAAGAAATGATCACACGAACCGCGAAAGCGCTTCCATTACAGCAATTCAGTAATTGTCAAGCGTGCGCAGATATGCATTGTAATTAATTTGAGTATGGCCTGTTTTAGGATCCGTAGTTTCTCTTACCAGATCTGCAATCTCCTGCGCAGTTATACTATGTTTGTGAGCATATTCGGCTGCAGCGTCCACATTTCCGCTCCGTAGATAAACCTTGAATTGCTCTCTGGTCATATCGTGACTAGGGGTAAAATTAAACATAGACATGGCGACGTCACCAAGTCTCATATAGCCCTTCGCGTAGAGGGCGTTGATTCCCTTTGCTTCCGCCTCTTTGCGTCTCTCATCGGCTAGAGTAAGTGGTTCAACAGGAAACGCCTCACATAATTTCTGCGCGTAGTCAAGCCAGCCGTATTCGATACAACGTTCAATAGCCTCGTTTACACGATCGTTGTCAAAACTCAGGCCCCTTAACCCTTTCGCCTCATGCACAAGATCCAGCGCTTCGGAGATTATTTTGTCTATTTTCTTTGCCAGATAGGGTTCATGCAGTTGCTCTGCTAACCCCTCCATTTTGATTTTTATTATAAGCCGTTTTGCTTCTTCTTCGCTTAAAGTAGCGGTATTGCTGTCTTTCAGTACCATCAAGTCACCTCCACAGGTATGTTTGCGTTTAGATATATAAAGTTTACTGAAATCGAATCGCGTATCTACCTTTAGAAAGAAGTTGTCTTGCTACTAAATCATTTGTAGACTTTCTCCCACATGGTTTTGGCAAGTTTGCCGCTATACATAAACTTATCGAGCGTTTCTGGGCTTTTTTCCCTTCTCCTTCTGTGCTCTTCTAGGAAGCTGTTCAATTTCTCGGAGAGTATCTTTTTCACCTCGCCAGATAGCATCTTCCCAGACGAGTATTCGCTTCTTATTCTTTCTACTTCGTCATCGTCATCATCGAATAGGTAGTATAGCCACTGGAAGGGCACGTCTGCATCTACGTTCGCACCGAGCCTTCTTTGCTCCTCCACGGTGCTCTGCCCTCCAGAAAAGGCGTATTTCATAATCTTGTTCTCCACGGTTTTTGGCGGGTCGGTCAGGTATATCGCTGATTCAACAGCCGATGAACTCATCTTGCCCTCGATTCCGCTTAATGGTGGTAGGAATTTACTGTGTATCTCGGCCGCTTTGTAATATCCGAGCGACTCGGCCAGATCTCTTTGAAGTCTCCAGTACGGGTCCTGGTCTATCGCCGCGGGTATGAGGCACCGTTTATTCTCAAACATAGTAGGGACAATTTGTATAGCTGGATAGAATACCATGCCGATATTTGTCGATGGATCAAAACCAAAAGTGGATCGCACCTGGGAGAAGTTGATTTTCTTTGCTATCTTGGTAACGAGTGGGTAGACATTCTTTATGTACTCAGAATCCTTGAATATGAACGTCTTGTCCGGGTCAAATCCGACCGCCGCTATGTCTAGGATGTTCTGCCGTGCTGCCTCTTCCACCTGCTCCATCGTGTAATCTGAATTTCTCATAAATTTTTCATCATCGGTTATCTCTATGTAGAGGTTGACCTTGAACACATCCTGCAACCATTTCGTGAATAAGAATGGCGCGAGATGGCCTATGTGCATTCCTAAAGAAGGCCCTCTGCCCGTGTAGAGGAAGAACCCCTTACCATCCCTATAATCCTTCAGCACTAGATCAAGATCCCTATGTGAGAAGAAGATATCACGTCGCAGCATAACATGAAGTTTTCCATCCGCTATTTTCATCATGTCTTTTTTTATAGTGCTGCTTATCCTCTGAGTTCCGAAGCGCTTTATCAGTTTATCGTAGTCTACCTTTCCGGTAACTTCCCATGGCGTAACCTTGAAGTCTGAATCATCGGTCTTTCCTAGTTTAACCTCTGCGTTCCCGGATTTGGTATCCATAATATCCGCTTATCAATTTGAATATGACAACACTTTTAACAATTGCGCATAACGATGACCGTGATCCAGGCTTCACATAAATTTAGCTAAGTTTATCTGCCGTGTCTCTCCCTCTGCAGAGCCCTGGCCGAATACGTTTCCTATCTCGCTCTTCGCAAGCTGCAGTGTCTGCTTTAGATACGTGTCAAGGTTGTAGCGATCGGCAAGGGATATGGCCATGTTTAGGTACTTTTCTATTCCACCTTTTGATATTGTGAGTACTAGCTTTCCGCCGCATCTTTCACACTTGCCCGAAAGCGGAACCCTCCTGTACTTAGCGTTGCAGGATATGCACCTGAAGCTCTGCCTAGAGAAAGAGTGTAGATTACCTATGAGGTCAGGTATGAAGTGGCTGACTATAAGCCTCCTGGCTGCGTCTCTCTTGTCGATGCTTCTCAGCGTATCCATCAGCTTGAACTCGGCCTTTACCTTTTCATCCATGTTGTTAAGCGTAGTGTAGGAGCTCTTCTCTGGTGATAGCGCTAGCGAGTCCACTGAGCTCAAGTGGGTGAATCCTAGTCCGGAGTAGACTGACGTTGAACCCAGCCTGTTCGAGACCAGCTCGAGCTTGACTTCTCCGGGTGCTGCATAGTTGAGTGTAGAGTTGTAGAAATCAAGGCCGTACGACTCAACGACCTCCATCGCATGGACCTCGTCGTCCACTTCTTCTGGAGCTATGCGGACCGTCATTATCAGCGGTGCATCCATCGTTCCACCTATAGAAGTAGCGAGATATTTCTTAGAGAAGTTTATCAGTGCGTCGAGGAGCAGCATGGTAGTATCCTCGTCTCCATCGCAATTCCTTCTCCTTGCCGATATAGTGTAGGGGTGCGCAAGGCCGATGTTTGAATTTGTGAATCCGATTATCCTACCCAATACGCCCGAAGAGGTATGGGGCGCAAGAGTCACGACGAGCTTACCTATCATGTCGTCTATGCTGTTCGCGTTGTAAAACTTTTCCATGCCGTAGAACTTCTCCAGAAGCGCGTCCACGAATTTCGCGGTTCTTAGCAGGTACTCTGCACCTCGCCTGTTCAGTATGACGTCTTGGTCCATTAGTTCGACGAGCTGGTCTCCGCTTACGAGCTCTTCTCCCTTGTAGTCTGTAGTGTAGCCCAGGGAGCGTATCCTGTCTACACTCACACCTACCTCTCTCGGATAAAAGTGTGTTATGGGTGCGTCGGTAGCGTCGAACCTAGAAGTGCCGTCCTTGAATATGTAGACGCCGTTCAGAGCACGTAGTATGCCTTTCTCCAGCGGTTCGGTTTCCTTGTCCTTGCTGAACAACCCCTTCACACCTTTTATTAGCGGTGGCAGTGACGATAGGCCCAGATTGTTCTTGGCGGATTCGAGAGCTTCAGCTATAGAAATATTTTTGAGTTCACTGCCTATCGGTTCGCCTCCGCACGCATCGCATACCTCCGCTCCATCCCTTATACTTTTTCCGCAGAGCCTGCACACTCTGCTCAGGAACGCGCGCGCGTTATGCTTCCTGCAATAAGGAGTATAGAGGGATTCGCCACCGACACTGCACCTGTACCTCGCTATTTCTAGTTCGAGCATATTTGAGCCGAATGAACGCATACTGTTCGCGTACGCCTTGTATAAGTTGCGCTCCTTGCCACCGTATTCACCGATTGGAAATAGGACGTTGGGTGCTGGTTTCATGAGCCTCTCCTTAGCTTTCTCTGGTCTGCCTATCCTGGCGCCTATCCTTGTCGACCTCTGCATTATCTTGAAAGGAGAGACCGAATTCATAAGTTCCAGTGGGTCCTTGCTTTCTATATCTGTTATTCTGCTCGACCTGCTAACCATAAACGTGTCCTTGGTCTTGGTGTAGAACCCGAAAGAGAGCAGCAGTGAACGTGCGGCTTCGCCTTTTATTGTTATGGTATCATTTATGTCGTAGTGCGGTACACAGAGCCTTTCCACCACATCCCTTGCCGCCTGGATCGATTTTCCGTCACTTATGCGAATCTCTTCTATCTGCATTACGTCTTTAGCTTCGGTCGGTATGGTTGTGGCGGACGCGATTGAGAGCGCAAGGGCCTTGAGATCTTCCACGCTGTTATCCTGGTATTCGTAGATGAATGAGGGGTGCATTGGGACGTCGTATTTGTACGACAGCTCCATCGCTTGGCTAAATGAGGGAGTCGGCATTTCGCCGCTGAAACCGTTCGCCTTCAGTTGGGCGTACCAAAACTCCTCTACGTAACTGCTCGGCTGCAGAAGCGTGTTAGTCTTCTTGAAGTCTCCGTAAGTGATCAGGATATCCCCTACAGAGAGAACGCTCTCTATCTCATCCTTGTACTTACGCGCTTCGCTGGCGTCGTTTATTCTGAATGCGTGACCGTTCTTCAGCTTGACGAATGGCCCTTCTATCGAATCTACCGGCATGGCTATGCAGCCCTTTCCGGGTTTCTCGACCTTCAGCTGCGTACCAGGCGCTATGAAATTCCCCAGTACAACCATGCTGGCCGGGCTGAATCCTTTTGAGGCTATGCCCGTGTATCTTGACCTGCCGTATCTTAGCCTGAAAGCGCCAGGATAACCAGGGTACGCAAGGATAGGGCGTCCCGCGACTATCTCGTGCAGGAAGACTGCCTTCTCCCTCTCGTCATCTTTTGGCGTACTTTTGTCGATCCTTATTACCGAGTTGAGCCATCCCCAGTCTAGACCAGCAGCCTTCGAGTACTTGAGCACATTTTTGGCCTTCTGCATAACACCTTCGCACAGGACCAGCGCCACTCCGCCGCGCACCCTGTTCGTTATGACCTCGGGTTTGCCGTTTGCGTCGAGCCTCTTTATGTTGCGGTGGACGCTGACCTCGACGTCTTCGGTGGATACTCCATCTATGCATACCGGGCAGTTTTCAAGAACCGATGCCATATCCTCTTCGGTAGGCAGGTACTGCAGATGCGCAACCGAATGGTATATCATTACTTCTTCTATGTATCGTGCTATTTCGGTCTGCGAAGCCTTGTATGGACCGATTCCGAGTATCTTCCTCGCGTAATCGGCTATTACCACAGACAGCGCTGCGCTCGTGCCTCCGGCACCCCTTATAGGGCCAGCGTATATGACCGCGGCGTAGTCCGAGCCCTCCTGTGTCTTGTGCAGCTTTACTCCCTGTACTCCCTCGGTTGGCGCAACGAGGACACCTTCTGTGAGTATTGAGAGACCTACACGCACGGCGAGTGTTAGCCTTTTCTCCATATCCATGCTAAACTTGTCATTCTTGCAAATCTCTCCAGTCATCTCGAACGCAAGTTCCTGTCTAGTCTTGCCGCCGGCCTTGCTCTTTATAAGATCGGCCAGGCCTTCTATACCTATTATACCTTCAACACGGGTAGCAAGGTCCGGGGCTGGTTTTATCTCGACGCTCGTGGTTGGGTCGTAGCCCTTGGCACGCGCGGCAGCGGCTACTGAATACGCCTTGTCGAACTCCTCCTGGAGAGTCTTGAAGTAAGATTCAACCTCCATCCCTATCAGTAAATGTCCAAAGACTTAGCAAAGTCTCGTAGAACTTACTGTAAATAGCACTTCATCTTATTAAAGCTTTATAGCAGCTGTGTGTTGAATTCTACACACACGGAATTAGTTCCGGCTTACGGTGTATTGAAGTCTATGAAGTTGAACACGCGGCTCTTCAGCTCCAGGACGGGCAGTATTCCGGGAGTTGGAATGTGACCCTGCTTTATCTGGTAGTCGGTTCGGGCCTGCCAGGTGCCGCTGTTCACTATATCGACGCCGTGATAATTCGCGAATCCGTTCTTGTGTATGTGGCCCATGAAGAGCACGTCAGGGATTCTGTCGATTACCAGATTGTCGTTTTTGCTCGGCACGATGGTGTTGCCACCGTAGATCGGAGACAGGTGCCTTCGTTTAAGTATCTCGATCATCGCTTTTTCTGGTGCCGCGTAGCTCATTCCAGGAACCGACGCTATTACTGAATCAAGGGAGGCGCCGTGATAAGCCAGAACGTTTACTCCGTCGAAATTAATGTAGGATGGATTCGAGAGCAGATGAAGATTGCTGCTTGCGAAGTCCTTTGCGAGCTCGTGCTCTATTGGAGGCTGAGGCTCTGAAAGCTGCACCGAATCATGGTTGCCGGGGATCATGAAAATTTCTATGTAGTCTGGAACGTTCTCGAGCAGTTTGAACAGCATCCTGTACTGCGCGTAGTAGTCTGATACAGCAAGATCACGATCCTGATTTGGATAAATACCGATTCCATCGGCGTTGTCGCCTCCTATCATAAGGTACTTTACCTTACCGGCGAGGTCCTTCTTCTTCTCAAAGTCGCCGTTGAGCCACCTTATCATGTTTGTAAAACTCTTCTCCAGGAATAGCTTGCTGCCTACGTGAATATCAGAAGCGAAAGCTACCGCGACATCGTCCTCCGAACGATTCTGCCCCCTTATGGGTATGTCCGGCCAGACAAGCTCGTTGGCGATTAGAAATGGCCCTGAAACTTTGCCCTTTACTGCCAGGACCTCATCATTTACTATCGTGCCGCCTTTTGCGAAGAGAGCCTTGGCACGTTCAGAGGTGCCGTTCATAAAGATTACCTTGACGGTTGCCTTGTCATCTTCTATTACAACCATTATGTTGCCGTTCTTTGTAGTGATCTTGCTGCGTACCACACCAACGGCGCAAAGTTCGCGCCCGGATGGGAACTTCGACACCACGTCAAGGCTCGTCACGGGATTGAGCGAGCTGCCGCGCTCGGTCTCTATGATCTTCTTTATCTTCCTCAACCTGTCGTTGAAATATTCAACAAAATCTGATACGGTACCAGAAGTGCTTTCCACGTTCTTCTCGAAAAAGGAGAAGCGTGATCGCATGCCGGAAGCGGTTGGAGAGAAAGAGGAAGGTGCACTGATTTCTACAGGAGCAGGTACCTTTTCGCTCTTGAGCTCTGCGATCAACCTGCTGAACACCTGGCCATCGATTATCCTCAGCTCATCGTTTGCAGGAGAGTCCTTGTAAAGATCGGATATCCTTGAAACGAGAAGTCCCGTGTCTATATCTTCTGCCTGTGAAAAATCGATATCCGCAGCCAGCACTATGCCAAGCTTAGAAAGCCTCTTTGGCAGCTCCTTGTCTATAGGTCCATCCATGCCCGCACTTTCACAATCCTAAACCTATTCACTCGTCTTTTATGGATTCAAGCATGCTCAGTATGTTCCATATAACAGTGCGCGCTTGCGGCTGAAGATTTATGTCGTTGCTAATTGAGTCGATGTTGTATATCGCACCAGATATGCGCATCACGTATTCACCCTGCGCATTGAGTTTTACCTTCGCCTCGCTGACCGCGCTCCTTACATTTTTTGGGACAGAAAGATCACCGACGATCGTGTCTATCTGCTTATTTATCTCGCTTATCAACCGGGCTACCTCCTTTTCATCCTTCACAAAATCACCTAATCCACAAACAGCAACTAATCTTGAATAAGAATTGTGATAGAGAATTATGCGGCAATTTATTTAAAGACTTGCACGTCTCGGTAAACTACTCACTCACAAACTGTGGAGACTTCCTTGTCGAGAGTAGGTGGGGGATTGCGTGGTGATATAAATACCGCATAGGGTAGTAGGCTATTCAGATCGTTATATGGAGGGCGAATCTCGCGTACAGTCCTAGTGCTATAGTAGCGGAGGCGGCACCCAGTGAAATCACAAGAGATTCGGCAACTCTGCGGGGTATGCTCTGATTGCTGAATATGGCGATCATGGATGAAGTGAACGTAAGGACGATTGCGGTAAGGAGTATAGCGATAGCTATGCCGTAGAAACCACCGATGCCCAGGGCAAACGGTATGAGAGGGAATACGGCGCCGCAGAAATAGAAGAGCCCAGTGTAGAAAGCGGATTTTCCTGGGCGTTTAAAAGCGTTTGCGGCAGAGCTTAGGCTCTTTTCATACTTTGTAGACAGATATGCGCCCCCAGCCATGGATAGCGTACCAGAAAGCGCCACCAGGACTCCCGCTATAAACACGAGAACAGGGAGGTGCAACGCCGCTCCGAAACCCACGGTAGCCGCGAGCACTTCGACCAGGCCGTCGTTCATTCCAAATACCACGTCGCGTATGTTTGAGAGCACAGGGTTCCTTGAGACCAGTATGTTTGCGAGTATGTCTTCTACCTTCTCGCCCTTCTCCATGACCTCGAGAAGTCTTTTTTCGTCTTGTTTGAACCTGAACTTCTCGTGCGCTTTTTCGAGCTTCTCGCTCGTGATAAGCTTGTTGTATTCCATGAACTTTATCGCGAACGTTATACCAAACATTATGCGAAGGAGCTTCAGAAATAGGAGGTGGAGAGTATTGCTCCGGGCGTGAACCTTGTAGTTGTTGAGCTGCAGGACTCGCTGCAGTATCGATGAATGCGATGTTTCTATTTTGTACAGCTTGAGTAGTGTCTCCTTCGCCTTGGCGTTCTTCTCGACGCCGGAGAGATACTGGTAGACCTGCGCGTGCAGCGCCTCATCGTGCTGGAGGTCAGCAAGATAATCTGTTTTAGTTGAAGGCATAAAATCCCCCTGGAGTAAAAACGCAAAAGATTGCAACAAGCACTATAAAATCCACTCAAAAGTATTAAATTAATACACAGTAGATAGCGGAGTAGAAAGGGTATATCGTGGTATTATGTCTGCACAAAAATGAGTAATAGGGTGCTCGCTTTCGCTTCGGTTGTAGGGGGTGTAGGCGTGACCGTATTTACCAGAGTTTTCAATGCGACCCCGAGCGGACTGGTCGGTGCGGTATGGTACGGATTTCCCTTCACGTGGATAAGGCGATACATTGTAGCTCCGCAGTATTTTCCGTGGCACGTTGCGGTTCCCGGACTCATCGCGGACCTTGCCTTTTGGATGGTTGTATTTTTCCTGATTCTTATACTGGCAAGAAGGCAAGTGATGTGATGAAGTGAAGCCACTGCTATCAGGTAACCTGGTTTTTGGCCGAATTTACAAGATAGGGGTTATGATGCTACTGCAGATTTCGATTACTTAAAACCTAATTTTGACGTGAATTTTATTATTAAGAATATTACCGCTGCTATTATCAAGAAGGTTATGAGTGTGCCGGTGAAGCTTCCTATCAGGAAGGGGCCCATAGCAATAGTCTGCCACGCGACTCCTGGCATAACCACGTCGATCAGGGGCATTATAAGGTCATTGACAAGGGCCTGTACAAGATTGCCTAGGTATATACCAAAAATAAAGGCGACCGCCAACCCCATCACTTTATATTGATCCAGGAAAACCTTAAACTCCTGCAGAAAACCCCTAGGAGCAGGAGGCGCAGGCTTGGGCTCCAACAGCTTTCTTATCCTCTTCAGTTCTTGCAATAATTCGTTGTCTTCCACGCAATCCCCAGGTATATTGTGGTGCGGCTTTATAAATATTATAATACAAGCGGATAAAAATAGTGCAAGCCCCGAGAGGGCACGCCTATAAATTAATCGCCTCACTAACGCTATACAACATCGGATCATCTAAAACACAAATGTTCTGATTGAGAAAAGGCTAAAAGAAGGAAATAAGGCCTTTTAAAAAGAAAACGATGAAGAAAATGCGATATTGCTATGAAGCATACCAACAGTAGATAGAAAAAGCAAAATATTCGAAAAAGAGCTGGCTAATCTGGTTTTCAGGCCACTGCCAAGCTTTGAAGAGGTAAAAAGCGTTATAGAAGAATGGCTTAATCAAAAACAATAGCCCTGAGAGGCTTGTCGTAGTAAAAATGCTGTCCCGAAGGTTAGTTTTAGAGAGAAAAGACTGGAAATTAGTGTCAGAGAATATTAAACGTAATGAGATTATTGGACAAAATTAGGTGGGAGAATGCTATAAATATATGGAAATCTAAATATTCTCCAGAGAGAGCTAAAGGTAATTAGGCCATTAACTATATAAATTGTAATAACTGATAACGTGAATATAACCAAGAGCGCAGCCGGAGGGAGCAGCAAAATCCCTGAAAGCATGCAACGTAATGTAGAAGTGCAAGGTATTTCTATTAAGTCAAGCGATGGGAAAATGGGCGCAGATAAACTAAATGAGAGAGGTCAAAGAATCTTGGAGTTGATCAAAAGGTCACCCACCGAGGAGATATTGACCGAGGAAAGGCTCACTGAATTTATAGCCGGAGGCGTGCACCTTAAGCACTACATCGGTTTCGAAATATCTGGCTTTGTACACTTAGGTACAGGTTTGCTCTCGATGGGAAAGATTGCAGACCTGCAGAGCGCTGGGGTTGACACAAACATATTCCTTGCGGATTACCACAGCTGGATAAACAAGAAGCTTGGAGGTGACCTGTCTACGATAAGGAGAGTTGCGGGTAGCTATTTCAAGGAAGCATTAAGACAATCACTAAAGTGCGTTGGAGGGAATCCAGAAAAGACGAACTTTGTATTAGGATCAGATCTCTATGAAAGACTAGGCAGAGATTACTTTGAAAGTGTGTTGCGAATAGCGTCCAGCATGTCTCTATCTCGCGCTAAGCGTAGCATTACAGTATTGGGAAGGCGCGAGGGTGAAAACATAAGCCTTTCACAGTTATTGTACGTTCCAATGCAAGCTGCTGATATATTTGGGCTAGGAGTAAATATAGCGCACGCTGGGATGGACCAGAGAAAAGCACACGTGGTTGCACTTGACAGTTCTGGTTCATTCACATACAAACCAGTTGCCCTCCATCATCATTTGCTCATGGGCGTCAATATAACTGAGCCTCAAAGAGCTGCGATACTTAAGGCTAAAGAAGCGATGGATAGGACGATGTTAGAGGATCAACTAATAGATATCAAAATGTCAAAATCTAAGCCAAATGGTGCAATTTTCATACATGATACTGAGGAAGACATAAGGAAAAAAATCAGGAGTTCATTCTGTCCGGTTAATGGGGTTGAAGTGAACCCTATAATTGACCTGATGCGTTATGTTGTCGCTCCATACTTGGCCAGAAATGGATTGGGTTTGGAGATAGTTAATGGTAAGACAAAGCAAGTCACAACATTCCCAGATATGGCTTCGCTTGAAACTGCATACTCTGCAGGCCGTATACATCCTGCGGACTTGAAGGAAACGGCATCAGAGAGTCTAGTAAGGATACTTGAGCCTGCAAGGAAGTTCTTCTTGGATGGAAACGGCAGAAAGTATCTAGAGGAAATGAAAGAGATAAGATCG
>JAKAXF010000049.1 GCA_021816645.1 Microcaldota archaeon
CTTGCGTTCTACCATAAAAAGGTCCAACCGCAGTTGATCTTGTGAAAATCGACAACTCTTTACTATCAATTTTCTTTATTTCATGGAGCGTCCGGGAAATGGTTTTGAGTTCTTTGGAACTTGAACCACCCGCAGGAATATATTCTCCTGTCAGAGCGCGTCCACCGCCGCCCCCTCCTCCGATAAAAGGGATCATGGAACGGTTGCTTGGCACCGAGTATGATTGACGTGCCGAACGGGCAGCAGACAGCGACGATTTTATTGCTGATTGTGCTACGTGACGATGAAATTCATCCATTTGCGCTTTGGCGATTTTCGTCGCCATCGCATTGACGCGGGAATCCGGCATTCCCTTTTTGTTCGCGTAGTTCTTGAGGTTGTTCCGATTACTGAGCACCTTGCGCGGGTTGAACAGGTTGCTCGATGGATCGGCCATCGCGTAATCTTCTTCAAATTGCTGCTGCGTCGCGGGGTTGGGATGATCCATTAAAGCATCAAACGCTCTATGCAATTTGGACTTGCCGCCACCACCAGCACCGCCGCTCGTGGCTGCTTTACCGCGCATGTTGATGGAGGTTGACATGGACTACTCCTTTACTTCAACTGATTAAGACCTTGGCTACCAATTCGTAGGCCATGTGCGATTTTTTCGCATTGCGCCTTGTTTGAAAAATAAACATACCCGTCGCCGTTACGCATACTCAACAGTACCGAGCGGCCAGTCCCATTCCCATTACTATATACCTTGTACCCATAATAGCCTTTTTGTGTTCTTAGCCAGTCCCTCATTGCCAACGGACTCATCAACGCTGGCAATCCTGATGATATTGCGGCATTTATTGAAGAGTGGCAAGTGTAGTTTTGCATTTCAAGAATATACCACTTCGTCCCAGCACTAGCCATTACGGGCATCACACACATCACAACTGCCATTAACCACATTTTTGCTTTCATTTTGTGTTCTCCTTCCGTTTCTTGTACCTGTCTGGTATTACTGGCTTTTTGCCACCGTACATCATTTTTTCCCAAGCGTCATCGGTTAACGTGTCCCGCCACGCCTTCAACTCCGCAATGCGACTTGGCGTGTCGGATTGGTCATTGGGACGAGAGAACTTCAACTCTTCTGGTGCATCCTTGGAATACATCTCCAATATGAAGTCTAATCTCGCCTCTGTTAAGGATAGTACCTTTTCCTCAAACGGGCTGCACTGGAGTATCCGACTCACTCGCCAGAGTTTCTGCGCTAGTGGGGACTCCGTTTCCAGGCCCAGGAAACAAGTGATTGTCAAGCGCCACCTCAAACGCATTTACAACTTCCATGACCAGTAAGACGGTCTCAGGCGGGAATTTTTCGGAGTCCACTACAGGCAAACCTTTGGCGTCAGCGGTCCAAACCCAAGTGGCCGTGGTTCCGCGAGTAATTAGTTTCTCGAAGGTTGCCAAGGCTTTCAATAGGTTGTAGGTGTATGCGTCTAGTCCAGTCATATCTCCACCGGAGGACGGCTCGATTCGGCGCAGGATTTCTCGCTGACGGGCACCAATACCAATGTGATCATATGGGCTAGGAATCTTGAATACATAAACCTCTGATTCATAAGGTACTTCCAACTTGTCTTGTAATACTTGTGATTTTTCAGCCATATCGAATCTCCGTTAAAGGTATGTTCATAGCCATCATACACTGTCTACTCAAAACAAGCAAACTCGCCATGATACTTCAATGCTGCTGCACAATAGGCTAAATGGGCATCATGCGCCGTCTCAAATGTACCTAAATATATGCGCTTACCGTTTACTGTAATTTTTGAGGTCCATCTGTTTTTTATTGGGTAAGCGCCTTTTAGTCCTGATGATGTCTCACGAAGAGTTCTTTGATTCATCATATTTTCAGAAGATGTAGCCAGTCTTAAATTGCATCTTCTATTGTCTAATCCGTTATGGTTAATGTGATCGACAAATAAACCTCTAGGGGCTTTCATTATTATTCTGTGCATTTGTCTGCCAAAGTTCTTCAAGTCATCTTTTTTAGCGCCTCTGTGGGCATAGAAGCTGTTTGCCGCTTTATTCCATGACGCTTGCCAATAAAAATCTTTTACAAGATCGATATCTTCAATATCTATTATAGCAAATTTCCCTTTTGTAAGAGGTATTTTATATACATAACCGTATCCTTCCATAAATTCTTTTATAGGCTCGTTATCACGCTTGATAACAGGTTTTCTTTCCATGGTCATACACGGTTCGACTCTGAAAAATTCTCCATGTATTCTTTTTGATGCTTCTTCTTGCATTTTAACGGCTTCTTCATAAATTCTTGAGCATCCGATATATGTTTTCTTCCCACCTGTATTTACATATACTTCGTATGTGTTCTTAACTCTAGTGACTCCTTTATGGCCTGTCGTACTTGTTTTGTATGTACCTTTATTGTTGCAATTCTGTGACGGCGTACACACTCTAAGGTTGCTTTTACGATTATTTAGAGTATCTCCGTCAATATGGTCAACTACCAATCCTTTAGGAGTATCCATTATCAGTCTGTTTAACCTAATTGTTTTTTGTTTCTTGTAAGAAACGTTGATGCTCGATGTCGCATAATACGCTTTTTTACTTGGATTCCAAGACGCATGCCACCGATATTCAGCAATTATTGGCAAATCTTCAATATCAACAAGCGTTACTTGGCCTTGTGTGAGTTCCACAATAGCATAAGTTCCATCATCGCTGATTCGGTATTTGTTTTTACTCATGATTCGACTCCTTCGTCTAAGGTCGTCTTTGAGGGAATGTAGCAGGCGTTGACGAGACGCTTTTCGGATGCCTCCTAGCTACACGGACTACTTTAACTCATTTCGTTACTCTTGTCAAATCCCAGCTATGTTCAGAGCACCTGCGAGGCTGGTAACTACGTTCAGTGCGCTGTTGCTATTCAAAATACTCACGCCCAGCGGATCGAGTATATCCATTGCGAGGAAGGAAATACTGTCCGTTATCGGCTGATTTGCACTGATATTGCTGTTGTAATCGGAAGCTACGCACCCGACGTACTGATATATGGGCAGCCCATTTGCATCGTTGATGGATATGTTGAACTCGTTATTGCTCAAAACTCCAGCAAGAGTAGACGGATAACCAAGAAAAGCTAGGCCACTTTCCGAGAGTTGGAGATAGTCTAGGGTCAATGAGGGGCTGAACTTAAGCTGTTGAATCTCTTGGGGTTTTGCGCTACCAATCCCATAAAGTTGTTCACTGCCCATACTATCGCTCAAGGTTGTGGTCTGGCCGAAGCCCAATTCCATGTCGCCTATCATAACGACGACAGCGTTGCCGTTTCTTACGGCATAGTTAAGAGTTTGCTGGTTAAACGCTGGCATTGTCTACTCCTTAAACCGAAGCATTAAGCGGTTGTACATTGGTGTAAATGGTTACGAACCTAACCTGTCCGACAAATATCACATTAACCGTAATCGCGACAGTTTGCGTAGCGCCATCGTAAGTCAAAACCAAGGACGAATTCTGCCAAGAACTAAGAATACCAGAGCTACCAGGGCCGCTGTACTTGAGTTGATTCAGCGTCGATGTAATCGCCTTCTTAATCTTGCCTAAGCTCGAAGTTCCACCCATAATACCACCCACGTAAGGGGTAGCGGTTTGAATCAACGAGTACGCTAAATACTGTCTACAAGCGACCTGCTGATTGAAAACATTTTCCGGCGAATTATCGTTTTGCCATGTCGTTAAATCACTCACAATCGTCGGCACACCCGTAGACTGCGGCACTCGCAGACATATAACACCGGCGCTCTGCAACTGGTTAATCTGCGAGGTCGTCAACGCCACTTCCACGCCATTACCCACAAGGGCTTTGGAGGTCAACGGCTCTGCTACACGATTGCCAGCCGCCATAGCCGCACAAGCCGCAGCCGCGTAGAGGCCGCCGTACAATTGGTTCTGTCCGGTATGTAGATTGGTGCGCCAGATACCAGGATAGACGTAGGACGCTTCGATGGCGTTCATGCCCCGCGCATTGGTTTGCGTCGTCTGGATCGTGTCACCGACACTGGAGCCCGTGAAGAACCGGCGATAACGACGCTCAGTGATGGAACTTGCAGTCACGGCATGTTGCGTACCCAGAGCCGCAATACCGGCTTCGTTGGTATCCGCAGCCACGGTCCAACCGGAGATCGTCAGCGCGTAGTTGAACGCATTGGCATAGTCCTGCAACGTAGGCACCTGGTTAGTGGCACCCGTGAAGTAGGTGTAACCAATATCCACAGGGGCTACCGAAGGACTGGACACAATGCCGGAAACCGCGACCGCGCTTGCCAAATTGGAAGCGTACTGATTCACCCAGTAGACCGGATCACCGATTGCGGCAGTCACATTGACGTAGGTGTACACCCCCGCAGAGGCCGCAGGCAGCGATACCGCAGAAGCCGCGTCCAGAGCACTGGTGGGCAGTGTGCCATTGGTCCCGGAGATCGTATTGGCCGCATAGTAGCCAGTGCCGTTCAGCGCTTCCACAAGGGCTGTAACGGTCGAATAAGTGCCGGTCCCAAGCTCGAAGGTCAAGGTTTCCGCAGCTACAGAGCCGCTGACCGAGAAACTGATAGCTACCCCACCAGAGGTTACGACGCTGTAGGTGACACCACTACCGCTGCCCGTGTACGCCAACTGGAAGGGGAGTCCGAGGTCATTACCGACTGCCTGAGAATTGGAATAGGCATCGTACAGCGTAAGGTCAATACCGCCAATAGAACCCGCCGTAATTTCCGCCTGCATGAGGTTGGAAGGCGTACCTGAATTGGCGCTCGTCAGCGTAACGACTCCACTACCGGCGCTATCGTTCAGCGTCAAGGTAGACGGGGTATTCGCAGCCGGATTGATGTAATTGACGACGCTTGCGCCATTCAACTGATTGGACGGATTAAAGATGAACGGTACGAAAGCGCCAGCAGGACCACCGCGCACTTGAGCTGTAAGCCCCGTCGCAGTTGTATGCTGGTAATTAGTGTTCTGAGCGCCACCATAGCCAAAACCAATGAACACCATCGGCGGCACAATCGCAGGCGTAGTAGGTAGAGCCGCTTTGACATTATCGTCGTAGTACGCACCGGGCAGAATAAGGGTTGCGCC
>JAKAXF010000050.1 GCA_021816645.1 Microcaldota archaeon
ATTTCACAGAGCTCGCGCCGATCCCGGGGATGATTGCTCCAAACTACCTCGCGGCGAAGCTTATCTATCTGGCCATAGGCAGCGTATTCACCATCAGATGAGTTGTAAGTTGTAGTGGGGCCGATGTCAAACAAGACAACAATAGACACATACAACAGGATAGCGCACGAGTATGCCAATACCCACTGGAGCGTGCATTTCTGGGACAGGCAGTATAATGAGTTCGAAGGTTTGCTGCGCGGAAAGCACCTTCTTGATGCGGGTAGCGGAGCTGGAAGGGATACCAGACACTTCATTTCCAAAGGATACGATGTAGTGAGCGTAGACGCGTCGTCAGGAATAGTTGATGAGGCGAGGAAGAGGGTTCCAAAAGGCAACTTCATGGAAATGGACATGACAGATATGAAGTTCGCGGACGGGGAGTTTGATGGTGTATGGTGCTGCGCGAGCCTTCTCCACCTGGACGATGCAGAAGCGGGGAAGGCGCTTTCCGAGTTTAAGCGCGTTTTAAAGGACGGAGGCATACTATTCGTCTCGGTGAAGCTCGGATCTGGAGAGGTGATAGAGAAACGTCCTGGCGGTGTGGAGAGGTATTTCAGAAATTATGGCGTTGGAGAAATTAGGGATATTATTTCAAGGTATTTCAGAGTCCTGGATGTCTACACGCATTCGGACAAGGAAGGGGAGACGTGGATCAGTGTTTTTGGGTCCAAAACAGATTTATGATATACACGCGCAACGATGTTTTTGCGCCATTTACTTATAGGAGTATGGGCCCGAGGAGAATCGGACTCCTGCTCTTCACGTTGTCAACGTGACGTCTTAACCATTCGACTACGGGCCCTCTTTGCCTCCTATTGTTATCTGCATTCCATCTTTTGCTACTATAGTATTCTTAAATATGCTCCTCGCCTCCCTCAGGAGCGAAGCCGTTTCCCTGTACCTGGCGCTCATGTGAAACAGCACGAGCATCTTGGCACCGGCACGCTTTGCAACCTCGGCCGCTTCTGCAGCCGTGGAGTGCTTGCGTTCTACAGCGAGCTTCTTCAAACGCTCATCGAACGATGACTCGTGTATCAGCAGGTCGGCACCCCTGGCTTCCTCCGAAGTAGATGCCAGCGGCCGCGTATCTGTTGCGTAAACTATCTTTGCACCTCTGATCTCCCTGGATACTTCGCTGAGCCTTACGCTCCTCTTTCCGATTTTTATCTGCTTTTTTTCGAGAAGCGTAGAGAACATCGGCCCCTTTATTCCGAGGGACCTGCACTTTTCACTGTTGAAGCGTACTCTTTTGCTTTCCTCAAAGGTGTAACCGTAAACCTTGACCGTGTGCTTCAGGGGGAACGCGTGCACGCTGAAGTCCTTGCCCCTGTATATCACACCTCCAGATACTCCGTTTATTATCACGGGATAGTTTATCAGCGCGTTGTCGAAAAGTATCAGCGCCGCTACGTTCTTCTCCCCACCCTTCGGGACGTATATGTTGAGCGGCTCGGTCCTGTGGTTGAGGGCGAACGTTCGTATCAGACCGGCCACGCCTATCACGTGGTCTCCGTGCATATGGGTTATGAAAATCGCCTTTATCCTGGATATGTTCAAGCCGTAGTTGAAAAGCTGGCGCTGCGTTCCCTCGCCGCAATCGAACAGCAGCGTCTCGCCCTCGTGTGTCAACGCCACGCTGGGAAGCCCTCTGTCCTTAGTTGGGGCCGAACCCGACGTGCCGAGAAAAGTTACTTTTATCATGCAATCATTCCATCTCTATAGTCACTGTCTTCTCTTTTAGGTCTATCTCTATAATCTTTACCGTGGGGAACATATTCTGCAATTCTTCCCTCGTCATCCGTTTGTTATCCTTAAGCGCTTGTACTATGCCGTTCACTACGTTCATGTTCTTGAATATCGCCTCGCCTTTCTTTCTGGCTTCTGAAGCTTCTTCTTCTATCTTGGCCAGCGATTCCCTCTGCCTCTCTATACTTATCTTTATCCCTTCCGTCTTCTTGGCGGACTCGCTCGTTTTTGGTTCTCCGGAAAATTGCGCTTCGTGGTAGAACGTGTCAAGCGCAGAATTCAGGGTGTCTTTCTTCTGCTTCTCAAGATTATCGTACTTGGTTACCGCGCATATCGAGTAATCAACAGGAGCCCCGTCCTTGATATAGAGCGTTGCATCCGGATTTGATATTGCGCCTGCGCGCCTGGCTATCCCTGCGGCCAGGGCTTCTGCCTGCTTTGCTCCTATGCTTTCAGTTTTTGCCTTGGGATTTAGGTGTGCCTCGTATATTGCATCCTCAAGGTAGATGGCCCCGATATTCACGTTCTTTGAAAGCAGCCTTATCAGGCTATCATCAGAACCGCTTTGCGAGGAGAGTAGCTTGGCAAGCGCGTCTCCGTCCAGTTCTGAAGGAGGGATGCCCCTCGTTTCTGGAGGCGCATAGATCATACCCACTTTCACATCCCTTTCCTTGAACCCCTTGCTTTTGTACGCCAGCACGATTCTTTTATCAGCGTTCAGGACAATCAGGTTACCCTTTGCGAAAAGCTCGAATACGATGCTGCCTTTTTCCTCGCTTTTTGTAAACGTTATCTCTACTATTCTGTCAGCGTTCAGCTGTGCTATGCGTTCTATTCTAGCGCCTACTATCCTCTTCCTGACCGCGATGTAGAAATTTGATATGGGTTCTCCCTTCTCGTAGTATTCAGTAGTGTTTAGTGTGTATGGAAGCAGCGCGAACAGTTCAACCTTCTCTCCGCTCCTGCTCAGCCTGAGTCGGAACCTGTCTTCACCAAGCTCATAGAAGTTGTCTATAAAAAATCCTTCGAGTCTTTGCAGCTCTTTGACCAAAAGTGTTACTTCTATTGCCGATACAGCCCTCATAAACGTCCTGTCTATGCACGCTTTAGCTTCTTCGCGCCCTCCTCCTTTGCTACCTTTGCGAAGAGCCGTGCCGCCTTTGTCGCATTACCAGAATTCTCGAAAGCGGTCCCGACCTGGATTATGTCGGCGCCACCTGCATACGCGTTGTGTGCGTCTTTCAGGCTTGATATTCCGCCCGCCGCCACCAGCGGCACGCTTATCTCGCTCTTTATTGCACGAAGTATCTCTACCGGTACTGGACCCGAATGCTGCAGCTTTGGATTTGATCCGGTGTCGGCTATTATAAGCCTGTTACCGAGAAACTCCCCGGCCAGGGCGAGATTCGCGGCTATCCTCGGCTTCTCCCTTGGCACGAAGTTGACGTCTCCTACCCAACCGACCGTCCCGCCCGGGTATATTACTATATAGCCAACGGGAAGCGGCTCTATCTTCATGAACTTGACAACTGGAGCGGCCAGCATCTGAGCCTGTGTTATCCAGTAGGGGTTCCTCGCGTTTAGGAGTGACATGAAGTAAACGGCGTCCGCGTACCGTGTCAAAGTGCTTATGTTGCCCGGGAACAGCACCAGCGGAACGTCTATCTTCTCCTTTATCCTCTTAGAAGCGTAGTCCAGGATCTCTCCCTGTGCACCTATGCTGCCGCCTATGAGCATCAGGTCCGCTCCCCCTTTTGCGGCCCCTTCCGCGGTCTTGACTGCGTCGTCGACGCTCTTGTAGTCCAACGGATCAATCAGTGAGAACAGCATTGCCCCCTTGCTCTCCAGTATCTCGTGTATGTAAGATTCGACCTTTCCTATCTTCATCTATATCAACCATTCAAAATCCAGACGTGCAATAGGAATAACAAAGATTGGTTTATATACATTTCTTTGGATGGGTCGGACGTTTCTAAGTTTGTTCTTATCAGTGGCGCGAGTGCATGAAGTTGCCCCTGTACTCGTGCCTGTAAGAGTCGCGCCTGAAACTCCTGTGGTCCCGATCCCTGTCGCGGGAATCGTGTGAGCCGTGGACGCCACGTGGTCCGCGGAAACCAGTTCCGCGCCTGTCGTCGTGCCCGTACCTCTGGCCGAACAGCTGTACGTTCCTGTACTCGCTGGAATCTATATTGAGTAGCTCTATGTTCACGTTTGCGACGTTCTTTATCTCGGTTATTTTATCCCTTTCCTCGGTCGATATTATCGTAAACGATCTGCCGTCAGCGTTCATCCTGGCAGACCTGCCCACTCTGTGGACGTAGACGTAAGGATCGTCAGGGACGTCGAAGTTTATTATATCGGATATGCCAGCTATGTCAAGCCCCCTGGCAGCCACGTTGGTTGCAATCATGAACCTTGCTCCGCGCCTGAAGTCCCCAAGGGAATGTTCCCTCTTCGCCTGGGTAAGCCCGCCGTGCATCAGTATTGCGTCGTAGCCCTGTCGCTTCATCATGTCGTATATCATGTCTGCGGCTCGCTGCGTCTGCGCGAATATTATAGCCTTTGTAGGATTGTACTTCTTTATGTACGCAAGAAGTATCGCTGCTTTCTGTCTCCTTTCGCCCATGGCGTAGAAGTGCTTTATCGTAGTCACGACCAGTTCGTCCTGATCGCCTACCTCTATGCTGACCGGATTGTGCATGTGCCTGTGCGCCACATCCGATATCCTGTCCGGCATGGTAGCCGATAACAGCATCGTCTGCTTCGTGCGCGGAGTCATAGAGATTATTTCGTCTATGTCGTCTATAAATCCCATGTCGAGCATCGTATCGGCCTCGTCTAGTACGAGAAACCTGATCTTGTTTATAACGAGTTCCCCGCGCTCGAGCAGGTCGAGTATCCTGCCAGGCGTTCCGACCACTACGCGCGGATTTCTCCTTAGCTCCTGAATCTGAACGTTTATCGATGCGCCGCCGTAGACCACAACAACTCCGGCGCGGTTATAATCAACCTTCCTTGCCATGTTGGATATCTGAACAACGAGCTCCCTGGTCGGGGCTATGATCAGCGCTTCCGGATGGTTGCTCGGAGTTCCGCACATCTGCAATATTGGCAGCACGAAGGCGTAGGTCTTGCCTGTCCCTGTCTTGGCTCTGACTATCATGTCCTTGCCTTGAAGGGCGACCGGTATGGCCTGTTCCTGTACTTCTGTCGCGTTGACGAAGTTATTCCTGCGCAGCGATTCGACAAGTTTTTGGTCTAGCTGCATCTCTGAAAATGGTTTCATTTACATTACCAAACAGAATTAGTAGT
>JAKAXF010000051.1 GCA_021816645.1 Microcaldota archaeon
GACACTCAAATCAGATGAGAGAGCTTATAAAAGTATACAAAGCAGAACCTCCTAAAGATGTCCCTAATTATTTTGTAGAATAAGAGCAGGGGTTGTTATATCTAACCTCCTCCAGATCCTCCGGCGTTGCCACCATGATCATTTTCATCTTCAGGTCCGAACATTTTATTCACCTACACTCCAAACTTGAATAAATGTTTTTAAATATCATCCCTTTGTAAGCTTTGACACAACTCTACACGTCACATGACGGATATGACGTGTTGATCCGTAGACAAAGGAATAAAGGGATATAAGATGTAATCCCAATAATAGGTGCTTTCTATTATAGCTACGCTGTTCAGTGGGGGAAAGGATTCCGCGCTCGCCCTACACAAAGCTTATGCTCTAGGTATAAAGACCGATATCCTGATTACCTTTAAACCGGAAAACCCCTACAGCTACATGTTCCACAAGATAAACATAGACCTTACTGCGCTGCAGGCTGAAGCTCTTGGGATGAAGCACGAAATGCTCGCTACAAAGGGAGAGAAAGAACTGGAGCTCGTGGATTTGAAGAACGCGTTGCTGAAGAACTACGTTAAGGTGCTTATCACAGGAGCGCTCGCGAGCGATTACCAGAGGAGTAGGATAGAAAGCATGTGCAAGGATCTTGGGATAGAGCATATGGCGCCGCTGTGGCACATGAACCCGGAGGAAGAGCTAAGGGAGATATCCAAGGATTACAACGCCATAGTCACACAGGTATCCGCAGAAGGTCTCGATGACAGCTTCCTCGGCAGGAGGATAGACGACGCGATGATACAGAGGCTAAAGGAGATCAACAGAAGGTACATGATAAACGTGGCGTTTGAAGGAGGCGAAGCGGAGAGCTTCGTACTCGATGGCCCGCTCTTTTCAAAACGCATCGAGATAGTTAGGTCACATACAGCCTGGGACGGGCGCACGGGGCAGTACGTTATAGACGATGCGGCCCTGAAGGACAAGCACAACGATTGAATTAAGTATTTTTCATCTTTAATAATTATATGGCGGTAAAATGTTCCTTTCCGATAGAAGCAAATACGCGCTTAATCCTATAGAGGAAGAAGACGCTCTTGCAGAGAAGCTCGCCGCGTCTGGCAAGAAGATAATAAAGCTGAATAGGGGCGATCCTCCGGTTTACTTCCCAACTCCTCCGTACATACTGAACGCTTACATCGAAGCGCTGAAGGAAGGCAAGACCACCTATACAAACGCCACCGGAGTGGGCAATCTCAAGGACGCGATAAGGACAAGATACAAGCGTATGTACAGGATGAGCCTGAAGGACGAAGACATAATAGTCACGCAGGGCGTGTCCGAGGCTCTGATGTTCCTGAACAGCTCACTCATCAACGAGGGAGACTCCGCGATACTCTTCAAACCATACTACCCGTTGTACCTGCCGCTGCTCAACCTCTACGGCGGGAAGGAGATACTGGAGAGGTACGACGAGGGAGACGCGTGGAACGTTCATATCGACGGGCTCGCCGGCACGCTAAAGACACTCAGAACGGAAAAAAAGCTTGATAGGGTAAAATATATACTTATAACGAACCCGAACAACCCAACCGGCACAGTGCTGAAGAGGGAAGTACTCGAGGAGCTCGTTTCATTGGCTAATGAGTATGGAATTTTCCTCGTGAGCGACGAGATATACGACGAAATAGTATACAACGGTGCAAAGTTTACAAGCGTAGGCGAGATCGCGAAGGGCGTCCCACATATGATACTCAACGGTGCGTCAAAAGACTATGACGCGACCGGCTTCAGGTTGGGATATGCACTCGTTCCCGGAGAAGATGAGAAGTCGATTTTGCTCAAAAGCAAGTTCGCCGACTTTGCGAGAGTCAGGCTCTCGGCAAATTTGCCGGCGCAGTACGCCTTCACTGAAGGTATGGTCAACACCGAGGGGCACGCGAACGCCATCTCTGCGATGGTAAGGGAGATAGAGAGTAGGGTGAACTACGCTACAGCGCTTCTGAAAGAAAACCCGTACCTTGAAGTCGTGAGGCCGAACGGGGCTTTCTACCTGTTTCCTAAAGTTGACATGAAAAGCTTAAGGTTCAAAACAGACAAGGAGCTTGTAGACAGGCTGCTTATGGAAGAGGGGGTGCAGCTTACCAGGGGCTCTGGCTTCGGAGCGCAATCGCACGTGAGAATCGTGTCGCTGCCTCCGCAGAACATACTGGAAGACGCGATAGGAAAACTCAACGCTTTCTGCAGGAAGAACGCCTCGAGACGCAGGCGATGATTCTACAAAAGCATTAAGAATTATAATGCAAAAAACGATTAGGGGTCCGTGGTCCAACGGTTACGATGCCAAGCGAAAGCGCATAAGCCTTACACGCTGGAGACAGGAGTTCAACTCTCCTCGGACCCACTGATGATACGATGGATGTAGAAGAGAAGATTTCGCTGCTCAAGAGCTTCGCCGCTGAGATAGTTACCGAAGAAGAGCTCAGGGAGGTGTTCGAGACAAAGGAGCATCCCAACGCCTACGACGGATTCGAGCCTTCCGGTATCGCCGGAATACACTTCGGACTTATGCGCTCTAAGAACATAAAGAAGATGTTGGGTGCGGGCGTTCACTTCAAACTGTACCTTGCTGATTATTTCGCATTCATAAACAACAAGCTCGGAGGAGACATGGAGCACATCAGGACCGCGGGGAGGTACTTTGTAGAAGTATGGAAGGCTGCAGGCGTTGATACGAGCAAGGTGGAGGTGATCTGGAACAGGGACCTGATGCAGGACTTTTCTTATTGGGAGAGATTCCTCAAGATAGGGAAGATAACTTCTCTGGACAGGGTAAGGCGCGCGATCACGATAATGGGCAGGAAGGAGGGTGAAGCGCTTTCCTCGGCGCAGATATTCTACCCTATAATGCAGGCTACAGATGTGTTCCAGATGGATATTGACATATGCCAGCTCGGCATAGACCAGAGGAAGGCGAACATACTGGCGAGGGAGGCCGCGCAGAGATATGGATGGAAGGTACCGGTCATCGTGAGTCATCCGCTGCTGCTAGGACTAAAAGGAGCACCGGACGACATAAAGGGAAAGAGCGAGGATGTGCTTATCGATTACAAGATGTCAAAGTCTGACCCGAGCAGTTCGATAACGGTGCACGACTCCTTTGAACAGATAAAGAAGAAGATAAACGGCGCGTACTGCCCGGAAAAAGTTTCAGAAGGAAATCCGATATTCGATTATCTGGACAAGATAATAATAGACGACAAGGATAGCACGATACGTATAGAAAGGCCCGAAAAGTTCGGCGGTACGTTTGAAGCTAAAAACTTTGATGAGCTGGTAAGATCGTACAGGGCGGGACAGATTCATCCGGCAGACATGAAGGCTTTCGTAGCCGAGGAACTGGAGAAGAGGGTCAGGCCAATAAGGGAACACTTTGAGAAGAACAGCGCTGCAAAAGCGCTTTACGAAGAGGTAAAAAGCTATACCATAACCAGATGACCCGTAATTGTATGGAACCGGTAAACAGCGTAAAGAGGAGACTCGAGAGATCAGGACTAACACGGTTTCAGGTTCGTGTCCTGCTTGAGGTTTACAGGATACCCAAGGGCAGCACCGCTAGCTACAAGGAGATTGCGAGAAGAGCTGGAAGGCCGAACGCGTACCGCGCAGTTGGAACCGCGGTCAGGAAGAACCCTTTTCCTATAGAAATACCGTGTCACAGGGTAATAAAAAGCGATGGCAGCCTTGGAAACTATTCTGGCGGAGGGAGCAGGATGAAAGCGAAACTGCTCAAAAACGAAGGAGCGATCGCATGACATCCTGCCCTCTACCGTCCCGAAAACCCCTCACTCCTGCCCAAGACCGTAAGCGTACCTCTGCCCCAGCATCCCCGCGTAGTAACTGGCTTTTCCGAGTGCGCTCTGCCTATCGGATGGGACGTTCCTGGCCACGGCCAGATTCTGCTCTGGGGAAGACCTCATCTTCATCAGTTCGCACAGACCCTTTCTCGTAAGCTTCATGGGCTTTCCTATCTCTTCCTTGCTGGCAAAGTCGAGCATCTCTTTTGACTTAAGCTTGTGGAGGTTGTACCACACCGTACTCTTCGCCATGGAGTAGGCATCGCTGAAGTAGTCCACAAAGATAGAAGCGCTGTATATCTCGTCGCGGCCTACTTCGAGCAGCAGCAAGCGCTCGCGCTCAGATAGTTTTGCGCTTTTTTCACTCTCTCTCAATACGACCATTTGAGCCACACAAACACCTAAAAACTTGAAGGATTTTATGCAGCCAAATGGTTGATATATGGCGTATTTATTGTATCAAGCTTGCATACGCTGCCTATGACAAAAGGAGACCAAACTCTTTGCAGCGCACTTACTTGCATCTATACCACATACCAGTAAATATCTTAGAAAGTGTAATGTCCATTACTATATTTAAATCTTTTGTGCAAACGACCTTGTTGAAAAAAGTTGGTTTTTGTTTATGGAGTAGAGTGGGGCCCGAACGGCAGTAAGGTACAATCGGGCTTTTTTGTTTTCACATATCGGCATATGGTGTCTTTATGGGCTCGGTATTCATTCCTATCTTCGATTTTATGCTGCTAATATTTTCTTCGAAGTCTGACGAAGATTGGAGCCTCAATTCCATGAACTCGCCCAGATGTCTCTCCTTACCGCCTTCTATCTTGCTGACGTTATCTATCGAAAAAATCGTTCCGTCAAAAGAATACAGCTCCCTAAATTTCTTTATGCGCATTGTCTCGTAGTATATTTCGCTTACGCGCTCTGCTGTTTCTTTATCTACCAATATATCAAACTTGTACCTGACTCTTGCGCTCTGGTTTTCCAGTATCGGCCCCTTATAGGTGAATATTATTTTATCATTATCATATCTCACCCTTACAAGCTCGTCCTCCCTTATTGCTCCGCCGTATTTTGGCCTATAGTAAAAATCTGTCTGCACCACGCCGGAGGAGAGCATTTCGGCTCTTCTTATAATCCTGTTCTTGTCTGCTGCGTCCAACCTAAATTTTACTTGCACCTCTTTCTTATTC
>JAKAXF010000003.1 GCA_021816645.1 Microcaldota archaeon
CGATCTTTATACCCAAACCTGTAGCCTGTGCATACATAGTTGGATGCGCCACATGAAGCGCCAAAAGAGCCTATAGCATTAATTACACCAGGTTGTCCGTTTGCCGTAGTCGCTCCAAATGATTTTACCCCGGCATCAAAAATATAATTGCCATATAAGTTTGTAGTATAAACGGCAGCATCACCACTATTACTTATAGTTAACCCATTATTCACATTCATTATAATCCCACTAGTAGCAAGGCTAGAAAGAGTGGAAGGTAAACCTGTCCCAGCAAAGTTCCAATAGTTGTTGAACACGTTTGCACCGTTGTCATACTCTGCGTATGTGGGGCTAAGCTGAGGTGCCTCTCCCGCGTACACGCCGTCATACTGCACGCTCTTGGGCAGGAAGTACATGTAGATCTGCATGCTCTGCCCCGGTGGTATCGCCTGCGGCGTCCTTATCCAGAACGTAGCTACTCCAGCTGAAGATGAGCTGCAGTTCGACTCACACCAGCTGTACAGCTCCTTGCCTCCGTAGTAGAATCGTATGTTTCCCAAATCCGCACTCTCCGCGATAGCGTACGTCTGCGGTGAGAACTGTATCATCTGCTGAAAGTGCGCCGGTACGGCGTAGCTCTGATTGTTTGTGATGTTCAGGGGTAGGTAGTATGAATTGCTTAGGACAAACTTGGTAGCCTGCACCCGTATATTACCTGTGTAGGTATAGTTGTGGCCATTGACACAGATCGCGGTCATGTTCGCCGGACCCGGAGCGCAGTAGTTGGCCGTCATCTTTATCGTACCGGAATACACTGATCCAAGAGTGACACTGCCCGTTAGGTTGGCGACGCAGTATACTACCTCTCCAGCTTGCGCCACATTTGGGACGCAGTAGCCGCTCTTGCTGTTGTGGAAATTCAGGAACGCGCTGAACGAGCTGATGTTGACGGTTCCGGGTTCGGTGTCGCTCGCCACTATGAGAAGCGCGGGTGATCCGCTCGAATTTACCGCCAGCGAAGCGTCGAGGCATTCGAATCCGCTGTATAAGTTGCACGAGAACGGCAGCGAGCTCTTCGGAATTGAGGAGAACATAAGCAGCAGGGCTATCACTACCGCTATTATCAGGAATACGAAAGAGTAGGTGGTGAGGAACTCCAGGGCGCTTTGCGACCGCGGTCCACTCTTGCGCGCACGCATTGAATCACTTACCATTGCGAAAAAAGTAATAAATATGTAGCACAACGTAGAGAACATGAAGAGTGTACAATATGAATGTCATAAACTTCAAAGATTTCAGAGCGCACAGGAAACTCGGCCAGAACTTTCTGCTCGACAAAGAGGTGGCGCGGCTGGAGGCGAGCTACGCTCGCGGAAAGAACGCTATCGAAATAGGCCCCGGTTTCGGCACTCTGACCGAGGAGTTGTGCGGAAGCGCTAAAAGAGTCCTCGCCGTGGAGAAAGACCCTAGGCTGTATTCTGCGCTTAAGGATAAGCATTTTGATGGAGATCTAAATCTTATCAATTCGGACTTCTTCAAGCTAGACGCCGGTGTTACCGATGGTTACGACATACTCGTGGCGAATGTGCCGTACAACCTGTCCAGCAGGACGCTGATGTGGATCTCAGAAAACAGAATCGAGGCGGTCCTCTGCCTCCAGAAGGAATTCGTTGAGCACATGATGGCGCAGGCTGGCAGCAGGAAGTATTCACGCCTGAGCGTTATAACCGCGCTGACAATGAAAGTCGAGAAAATAACAGAGGTAGGCGCTGACAGCTTCTATCCGAAACCGAAAGTTGATTCCGTAGTAATACACATAACGAAAAGAGACTTCGAACTGAACAGCGACGACGACAAGATTATTTCTTTGATAATGGAGCACAAGAAGAAGAAGCTCAGGAACGCGGTTATAGACTCCGCAAGGAAGCTCAAAATCGACAGAGGAAAGCTCAGGAAAATCGCCGATAAGCTCAGGATGAATGACACGCGCGTCTTCAAAATGACCCCTGTAGAGATACTCGGATCCGCCAGGGAACTTGCCGCTGGACTGCGCCTACTTGAATGAGTAGGTTGGTTCTTGCACTTCCCTCAGCACGCGTACGTTCTTCAACTTGGATTTCAGCCTTTCTTCGGCCTTCCTGGATCTCTCAACCCCGAGAAGGTTCTTGTAGTGCATCGGAATTACTGTCTTTGCCCCAATCGCTTCCGCTGCCTTTATCGCCTCGTCTACGTCCATCGTGTAAGTGCCGCCTACTGGCAGAAGCGCGTAATCTATGTCTGCCATGTTGCCCATCTCTGGAATCAGGTCGGTGTCGCCTGCGTGGTATATCCTCACTCCATCAGTTTCTATTATGTAACCAACCCACTGGTTTGCTTTTGGATGGAAGCCAAGTCTCTCCCTGTTCACATTGTAAGCCGGGACGGCTTCTATCCTTACACCGTGGAAGTATTCGTTGTATCCTGGCCTTGCTATCCTGACTCCCTTCTTCTCATCTAGAGTCTGCGTCGATGTTATTATTTCCGTGTCTTTCTTAGATACGCTCTCTATGTCCTTCTTGCTGAAGTGGTCGAAGTGCGCGTGGGTGACAAGAATCAGGTCCGCTTTGGTCTTAGACACTTCTGCTGATACCCCAAACGGGTCTATGAACAGCGTATAATCTCCGCACTTAAGGTAGAAGCTCGCGTGACCTATCCAAAACAGAGACTTTTCTATATCTTGCATCGTATCAAAATAGTTTAATCTGAAAAAGCATAAAATTGTATCGTAGGAGAAACGCGCCACGCGCAGATTAAAAAAGCAACTGAAATACAGATACGCTTAAATTGTTTCTTTTGCCTATAGAAGCAGGATTGTGGCGCCGTCTCATGAATACTACAAAGGGCACTAAGCTCGTAAGAATAACTATCATGCTGTTCATCGTATCACTAGGAGTCGCGATTACGTACAGCATAGCAAGCAGCGCGATTCCTGTGAGCATGAAGTCGATATCAATATCTGGTTTCAGCTCAAGCGTTTACACTACTTCGATGCCACAGTACGGAGTCATAACGGCCACAGAGCAGTTCAACACTAACGTTCAGGCTCTTTCTGGCAGCCTCTCGGTTTCGCAATCAGGATCTGAGAGTACAACACCGCTGATGCATCAGGTCCTCGGATACAACAACGGAAATGCCCAGTGGCTCATAACGTGTCCCAACGCACCAAATCCCTCGGATACGATGGAGTATTTCCAGTCAGCCCCTAACACTGGGGGAGACAGGTGCCTGTCGGATCAAAGTCTTCTCACATCAACTCTCACTCTAAACGTCCAATATTCGTGGAGCCAGGACTCTATGGCGCAGAGCAGCGTTTACGTGACGTTCGGAAATGTTGATACGCTAAACCTCAACAATTACGCTTTCACCGGGACTTCGGAGCAGGCGCAGAACTCGCAGTACAACATATCCAACGGATACAATACGCGCTCCTACATATTCAACAACGTAAACGCATCGAACCAGGGAGGGCTGTGGAACTGGGTAAACGAATACGCTACGCTGTCCAACGCCGTGATCCCCTTCAGTCAAAGCAAGACATTCACCGGACTCATACTCGACCAGGGACAGGGATACAGCGAGAGCACAGGGTCCAATACTTCCATAGTATATTCATGGGTTTGCACATATCCGTATTCCTACACAGAGACATCTAAGGTGGAGAGCCTTCACAACGCCAACGCACCGATACCGCTTTATTCAGCAACACAACCGCTCTCTTTTGTGACATACAACGACATGGAACTACCCGTTAACACCGTGGCAACGCAAACTCAGTATAGACTCACTTCATTTACTAAGTACCATGATATGTACAACGGCTATAGCGTGTCTGGTTGGAAAAAGGTAAGTTCAAGCGGTGTTTTGTATATAGATGGAGTAGATATAACTGCACCTTCTGGCCCCACTTGTGCGGGATACTACGGCTATTATGGCTATATATACCAAAATACAACGAATCCGCATGAGTTTGGACTTGCCTACGGTAGCGACTGCGTACCATTCTCGTTCGTGAATGGATGGACCCACTTCAGCCTCGCAACTTTCAACGCCACGTTCACCCAGTCCAGCATAGTACCATACTTCACGTACAACTATTCCATGCCTTCGCTGATAAGCGATGTCAACAACCAGCCCGAATACCTCAACATGTCGTATGATCTTTACAGCCCGCACAACTACCTCAATCCAAGAGACAATCTGGAGCCGTTCAACATAAGCACAGGATCGGGGCTGCTCGCCGAATACAATGGCAGCCTTATGCTTTTCCCGTTCAACGTTGTATCGCTCTCCGATCCGCAACCTTCAGGACTCGATAACGGCACGAACTTTTTCCTTAGCGCGGTAAGCACGTCTAATCCATCTAGCCCAAGTTCTTCGAATCCGCCGAGCATAAATCTCCCTATAGGAGCGTATTCTGGAGGTAAAATAGTAAACGCCAGTTACATGGCGGAGTCTCCAAACGACTATATATATGTAATAAATTACACGCCCCAGAGCAGCTTCCTAACCTCGGCCGGCTCTACTTATCTATACAGTTTGCGCTTCGTACCCCTTGGGTACTTCAACCTGACGAACTACCAACCAAATTCCGTTGGGCCTATAGAGGGGCAGTACAGTTCCATGCCTACTCCGTCTGACTACAGCACCCTGTACAACGAGTGGAACACGAGCTGGAAGGGATACTGGGCAGACGCGATAATGCAGCAGTCAGCAGATCTTTACATGACAGACTCTCAAAAGCTTTCACAATACTCATACTCATGCTTCCTCTGGTCATGCGGCCATGGAGCCAAGCAGCAAGGAGTCTCGTTCCAGGGTTTCAGACCTACGGGCATAACAACCGACTACTCCGGAGATGTATTCGCCATCGGCCTCAATCCTTCAGGTACGCACGACGCTCTCTACGCCCTGTACACCAACGGTACTGTTGTAGGTAACGTAATCAGCCCCGGATTCGTCGCTTCGAGCGAGATAGCCGTAACTCCAAATGGCAAGTACATATACATAGCGAACTACACCAACGGAAACATAGCGATATACGAGGCTCCTTCACTCACAGAAGCGGGAGTTATAAGCCTCTCATACTCAAACCTGAGCTACAACATGAACATATCTTCGTATCTTGCCAAGGGCGGGCCGTTCGGCAGCACAATCATGTCGAGCTCCTACAGCGGATTGACAATGAACGACATCGCGTCGAATCACCATCCAATAGGCATCGCCGAATATGACGGTATACTATACGTACTAGACAACTGGACCTTCGGTGGATCTGCGGGCAGCCAATCAGCTATCCTCATGCTGAGGGCCTACAATGGAAACGGCACCGAGATACCGGTCCACGGCTTCAACTACAGCGACATAGTACCTACAAGTGGTGTCGAAAATTCCCCATCGTACAACGGCATTAATGTGACTTATCCGCCTTATGGTTGGCCACTCTCAGCTAATATATCAACACGCACAGCTTACGGCAATCTCGTATACTGCTCGACGTCTAACGCGAACGCCAAGTGCATATCTCCAACTTCGGCGGAGGCGGCAGGCTATCCGCCAATAGGCCCCATAATCAGCAGCTATGGCACACTCGGCGACTCTGTAGGCTTCTCTTCAGATTTCAACGGAGAGTTGTACCTACTTGCACACGCCAATATGTCCAGGATCACATACCAAAGCACGGGCGTGAAATACGGAAGCTATTACAAGAAGGTTGCCACAACGTCCCTCTACACAGAGCTGCTCGCCTTCAGAATGAACATAATCAATTATACTAAAACTTCCCTCGGCGCTTACAGCCCGTTCGTGTGCTACCTCAACAATACCAAGTATTCAGGAGGAAGTCCGTACTGCACTGAACTGAGTGGTGAAACAAGTAATGTTCTCACGGGACTACAACCTCCGCTTCTAGGAGTACCCAACTCGTTCAACTTCTCTGAGAGCAGCGGTGGGCCCGCGTATTTCGGCTACCCATCCCTAATATCCACGTATTTCCCTACAGGGCTTGGTTCTTCTGACCCGCCGTACGAGCCTACGCTAAGCTTAAACCCGTCGGTAGTCTATCAGGGCAGCACGGCAAACATAGTGCTTACAGCCAATACACAGGTACAGGAAGATGAACTGAAGCTTACTGTATCAAACACCACATGGTCGACCACTAAAGAAGCTCCGGGCAGCCTAACCTATACGGAAAACACGCTCGGTATAGGAAGCTACAACGTGCAGGGTTGCGACGTTACGCGCGATTCTTGCGCCGCAAACCAGATACTTGGCGTACTGCCTCAACCCACCATACCAAATACCGTACCAAATGTCCCTGTCCCGCCAGTGGCACCGCAGTCTGAATCCATAAACAGCCAGGTAAACGGATACGTCCTGCTGCCATACAACATAACCTACTCCCTCTACCAGAGCTGGAGTCCGCAGGTAGACGGCGGGGTGTTCAATTCGTCGTATCCCGTCTACTGGACGTCGTACGCGACGATCAACACGTCCTTCGGACCCGAGACAATTGTCACAGGATCCGGTACTACTTCATCTCCACCAACGGCGTGCAGCACCTACACATTCCCAGATCCGTATACTACTTACTACGCGGAATACGCCACACTGGAAGCTCAGGCACAGAGCGGTACGCTCAACTACCTCATACAGGGAGGCGGTACGTATCTCAAGTACCTGAGCGGCGATTACTATGTACCCAACGTATCCGATGCCAACCTGATAATACCTCCGACCATATTCTACACAATGTTCACGAACAGGATATTCGGAGAGGCTTATGCAAACTTGTCGGTTGATGTGCCGAACGGCGCTCTCAAATCGCCGCTTGTTCTAAACGCCAGCCTCAACGGAGAGTACAGCACCAAGACTTTCGTGCAGAATTTCGTAAACCCGACTCAGGATGTGGGCTACTGCCTACAGTTTCCTCAGGACTGCATGGCGGACAGCGCGCCCGCTTACCAGATAGAGGTGTACACTCCGATACAGCACCAGACCGGCGTTGGATACAGCTCGGCTTACTACAACGGCAACAGCGCCTCAGGATTCTTGCCGCCGTTCAACTACACCAACTCCACGCTTCCAGACTTCACGCAACTTTACAACATATACAGATTCGCCGAATACCAGAACGCGCTCAGCCTGAACATGACAAATTCTCAACCACTCGGATACAACAGGATAATATTCACGTATGTTGACCAGTTCAACAACACAATAACAATGCCCCTGGACGTAGACCTCGCCAAGACAACGCTCATAAACATGAGCGTTACTCCTACCGTCAACGCGATAAACCCGAACGAGACCAGCATCACTGTGCAGGGTGATATAGGGACCATAGACACAATTCTCAATCCTACGCAGCAGCCCCTAGCAGGATCGCCGATATACATCTACTACGACGGAAACCTGAACTTCTACAACTACACTACGACGTCTGGCAGTGCGTACCGTACGTGGAGCGACTACTGCGCTTTCGCCCCGGGAGCAATCGGGTGCAGCCTCGCCAACTACCTCTCTGCAGTCAACACACCCATACAGTCGCTTGAAACGAACACCATAGATTTCAGAACACAGCTGAACTCCAGCGGCGAGTGCGCGGCCGAACCCAAGAGCATGCTCACTCTGGGCAACTTCATCCAGTGCAACATCTATCCTAACAACAAGTGGAACCTGCCGAGGAGCGGCACTACAGGAAGCGGCAGCTACGAGTACTGCGTGCCAGTATACGACAACGGCACTGGCTACCTGACCTCACAGTTCGGCCTTGTAGGCATAGCAACTACAAACTCAAGCGGAATGTTCTCGTACACGTTCAACGCGTGCGGCACAGGCAACGAAAAGGTTATGGCATCTTATTACGGATGGCCTCCACCAGAACCCGTAACTGTGTACCAGCCGCCGCTCTCAAACGCTACGCAGAACTGCGCGACTCCGGGAGTATGCCAGAACTACCAGGAATACAACTACTACATAGCACCGACGTCGACTTCGCAGTCAATCAACATCGGCCTTTACGAGCTGTCGTTTGGAAATGTGGGTGCGTACGCGCTGGCAGGCTTCGCTGCATGCGTCGCTGCCACGCTTTTCTTCTTGCGCAAACGTTCATCCAGGTAAGGTATTTATATTACAAAAGCGTAATATAAATTAGGGTAGACAGAGATGCTGGGAGTGTTGCTGAGCGTTGGTGCGATACCCGCGCTTGTACCGATAATAATCATAATAATTCTGATAGCGGCAGCAGCCGGACTGACCAGGGGAACGGACCTGTTCGCGGCGCTTGGAATAGGCACGTTGATAGGCATGGGCCAGGGAATCGGAGCCGGCAGCACGGGCAAGGGGCTCAGGAAGGGATACGGATCGATGGCCGGAGGCCTCGGGCGCAAGGGATACAAGAAAGCAGGTAGCGCCCTGATACCGAAGAGCGCACAGAACGCGATCAAGAGCAAAGCAAAGAATCTCGCGACAATGGTAAAGGCAAAGACGGTATCTGGTTCTATAGCCAAGGATCTGGGAGACGCTTCGTTGCAGACAAACTATCTTACTCCGAGCAGTGTTACAGGGGTGCAAAGTCCAGTAGACAACTACATCGACAGAGGAATAGCTAGGGAGGGTATAATGAAGGATGCGTACGGCAGAGTACACATGTCTACTAAATCCACAAGGTTGAATAAGCTTGGAGTTGGGGTTGCGGTAGCAGCGGGCGGAGTACCCGGATACGTAGGGTACAGGATCCTGACCGGAAAGGAGAAGAGGGACAGGAGCAGCCTCAGAGAGTTCAAAAAGAGCAACCCGAAAGAGTACAAGCAGCTGATCAAGAATGGTAAGAGGGAGTGGATGAATTACGTTAAGGGGCGCATGGATGAGGAGAAAAGAGCCAAGAAGGGTAGCGGCGGGTTGTCAGAGCTGCGTGATATATACCAGCTTATAGGAAAGGATCTGCCGTTGCTAATGCGCGGGGAAGTTCCAAACCAGAACTCAGGCAGGATATTGAAGCAGTCGGGAGTGATCAGGACAGAGGGTGAGAAACGTGGCTGGTACTTTGACTGGGAGAAGAAACCGGAACCTGCACCGGAGGAGCCGCAGCGTCCAGTAGATGGAACTTGGAAGGAGATGCGAGAATGGAAAAAGAAGAACAAGGAATGGGAAGAGTACCAGAAGAAGGAGAAAATAAAAAAGGACATTGATGATTACGAATCGATGAAGGATTATATAGCTCCAAAAAGCGTCAAGGACTGGACCGCCCTGTGGTTTGCCAGCTACTCGGCGAAGGGTAAGAATAAGTGGTTTAATAAGAAGCTTGGTGTAGAACCGGGCGAGAGCGATGAGCGTTCTCCTCCAACCGGAGACCAAATATAGATGTTTCCACGGGCTGCACTGGCAAGCGAATACATAAATATTACAAAAGGATAAACACCGAATATAGAGTTGGGAGCAACGGCCGCAAGTGATACTATGAATATATCGAAAGGAAAAGAGAAAGAGTCTACGGAACAAACGGATAAGGAAGAGATTCCTTTAGTAGTCGCTGTGAATGGTAGGAAAGAGGATAAGACACTTAAAAAGTGGACAGCAAAGGACAGCAATACGATAAAGATTATAGACCATATCGAAAAGTACGGCAGATCTCAGCTCATGAACACGAGCGACTACAACGAGGAACTTGTTGAGTATATTAAAACAGAACTGGAGAAGGTTAGAGGCCTGCTGGCCAGGGAGGACAAGAACGCGAACGCGCAAATTTACACCTGGATAAAGGAGAGAACAGAGGAGATGGCCAGGAGAAACAGGGAAGGCCTGCTGAACGAGGTGTTCGCTAAGGGGATATTTGGGGGCAAGGATGGTTTAAACGTGCACGCATACAAAGGGCTGCGCGACACAATGTTCGATCTGCACGGAGAACCGAACAAGACTCTCAAGGAAGTGGAAAAATCGCTTAATAAAATGAACGGCCTTACCAGGGGAATGGGCAGCAAGTTCATACCCGTATCGTGGATTGATGGCATACGCTATGTTGCAACAGAACAGAGGGTTATCGACAGATTGGAGTGGCTGAGAGAGGACATATCGGCCAACCCAAACCTCATCAAAGACTGGGCGGCCAACAGCGTTTACGAGGAAGAAATGCTGCGCATAACGAAACATACCAAAGACCTGCTGAATGCGGGCGAGAGGTCGGCGGCTACAAGGTACCTCGAGGGCGCAGCGGACGCGTTCGCAAAGGCGTGCAACGTAGATACGACCCCGAAGCTCGAAGTCGAGGACGTTTTGAAGAGGCAGACCGAGCAACTGCGCGATTATGTGAGCAAGAATTACTGGGCCAAAAAAAGCCTGAGCAAGGGACAGCTCATCGAGCTTTCGAGGACCGAACTCGACGCTGATTCTGCTGTAAGCATATGGAAAACCCTAACCGCGGCGTGGTATACCGTGACTAAAGTGGATAAAAGCCGCCTGCCACCTCTCGGTGCCATAATAAACGTAAACAACGTCCAAGACATGGTTACAATTGGCCACGTGCTCACTTACGCACATATGACCAGTATGAAGGAGGTGCGTGAAGCCGTGCAGCTGTCCGATGATGGTCAGCGTCTGGTACATGAAATTTCCGTGCAGGCGCCGTACATAGCCGACATAATGGAATCAAATATAATTAAGAAATATTTCGAGGACCAGTTGGAGCTGTGGATGCAGATACGCGCAAAGATTGATTCCTACTATCTTTCTAAGGAAAAGAAGAAATCGAAAGATGAGGACGGAGAGGTTCAATCGCCACCGCTTATTTACCAGCTGTACTGACCGTGCTTGGGTTGATCGAGAGCGTGTAACTTAAACGCCTCATTTGTAGAAGAGGCTCTTAAGTATCTCGCTACCTATCCTCTCTCCAGCGCTCGATTCTGGTATGATTATCCTTTGGGCTCCTGCCTTGCTGATCTTAGGTATATCTTCGGTTCTCTTCGCCCTAGCTATTATCTTAACCTTCTTGTTTACCGACCTGGCCGTGACCGAGATAAGTGCGTTCTTTGTGTCGTCTTCGCCGCACGCGACCACGTATGCGGCCCTGTCTACGCCCGCTGCCTTGAAGGTGTCTTCGAGACCCGTGTTTCCGAAAAGCGCTATCGCGCCCATTCTCCTGATTCCGGGGATGTCGGACTGCTTGTCCGTTATGACCACTGCTTTGAAACCTTCTTTCCTCAGATCTTCTACGAGGAATTCCGAGATTACGTTGTGCGGCGCGATTATCACGTGATCCTTCAGCTTTCTGATTTTGGAAGCGGACAGCCTGCCCCAAAAATCTATCTTTCTGACAAAACCGTAGAACCACGATGCAAGGTAGAAGGTTATCAGGATGAAGGCTATCGTGCCAAACAGGTCCGACAGTATTACGAGCGGGTTGCTAGGCGTACTTACGCTCACAGGTGAGTAGAACACGCCGAATGTATTCATGGTCGTCCATATGAACGACAGCCAGAAGAGTCCCGTATTGTCCCACACCAGCAACAGGGACAGCACGAACAGTGTGATTGCTGCGAAAAGCAGTATGTTGGCTCTGTTCTCTATACTCGCCATCTAGCTCACACCCTTCCACTTCGGTTTATTCGCTTCCACGTATCCGGTGTTGATGGCGTATTCACCTATGTCAACACCCGCCAGTATCTCAGGCACTACGCAGAGCGATGCTCCCGCCCTGTGCATCTTTGTCACCGACTCTTCGTGAATCGCCCTCGACACTATCCTGACCTTTTTGTTCAGGAAGTGCGCGGTTACTATGCCGAGAAGGTTCTCGTAATCGTTGTCCGAAGTGAATACTATAGAATCCGCCGTGTCTATTCTCGCCTCCTTCAGATCCTCGCCGTTGGTGAAGTTCCCTCTTATCGTTTTGTAGCCTAGGCCGAGAAGGGTCTCTATGGTCTCAAGATTTTTGTCTATAACCACGAAATCCGTCTTCTTGTCCTTCAAAGATCTGCACAAGTTCTCAGCCAGGTCAGAATAGCCGGCAACTATGACGTGACCGTAGAGTCTTTTGGCCCTGATATGCTCAAGCCTTGACCTTATGTCTAAACTCGAAAGCATCTGCACAAGTACTCCGATAACGAAGCCGATGAGGATTATTCTTATCAATCCGTCTATAGCTACCAGCGTGGTCAGCAGGTCGAAGTTGTAGCTGAATGGCTGTATTGCCAACACGTATTTAGAGAACGGATCTACGCCTGCGGCGTTGAGGAATACATAAATCACAGAATAGAAAGCTGCATATACGTTGTGAAACAGGGAATTGGCTATGTCGAAAGTTACCATCATTGGTATAAGCGCCAGCACTAGGACGATCAGCAGCAGGGCCCACCCAAAACCGACCACGCCGCCAGCCTCATCCGCCATCGCACCATCAAACTATTTTTTGACATCTTTTTTGTCCCTCATCAGTTCTTCCATTATTTCCCTGCTCGCGCTCCGCTGCGGGAGCACAACATAATCTGCCCCGGCTTCTATCAGCTTTTCTTTCACAAAGGCATCGTTCGCCCTAGTGGCTATGAATATCTTGCCGTTGAGGTCACGCGCCGTGAGAACAGCAAAGAGGTTCTTTGCGTCGTTGTCCATTACTATCGCTATCGCTTTGGCGTTTTCTATGCTGGCCTCCTTCATCGCCTTCGAAGTTGTAGCGTCGCCCTCCACGATGTTGTATTCCAGCTCCCTTATCCTGCTCGCCACCTGGGCATTGTTTTCTATTATAATGAAACTTATTCCCTTCTCCACGAGCATGTCAACGACCTTCTCGCCGACTATGCCGAAACCGCACACGATGACGTGGTCCTTTATCTGGATCTTGGCCATACCAAACCATCTTTATACAAAATGGAAAGCAACGTTTTTATCCCTATGCAGTTGCACGGTACGCCGCGTGTATCACACGTTCCGTGCACCTTTTGGCCGTAACCACCATAACCAGACAGAAATATCATAGCCCCACCCAGATTCGAGCTGGGGTTTACAGGTCCAGAGCCTGTCGTCCTTGACCGCTAGACGATGGGGCTGAAAGAATGAAACTATGATGATATATTTGACCTATGGCTTTTATATTCCTTTTGCGGAAACTACCTTATGCCAATCAGGGAAAACCTTACCCACAGCGAAGAACTGCGCGACATACTCGTAGCGGACGCTGTTCTGATTCTGGCGTTCACGATGGTGTTCGCTTGGGGTTTTGGTGGAATATTCACGCTGTTCGCGTCCCCAGCCAAGTCCGTATCCAACTTCATATACTTCCTACCCATGGCGATAGTCGCGGCCACACTCAGCTTCGTGCTCCACGAGCTTATGCACAAGTTCGTCGCGCAGCACTACGGAGCCATAGCGGCCTTCAGGTCTTCCAAGAACGGGCTCCTGATAACCCTGCTTACCGGAGCGATAGGCTTCCTCCTGGGAATACCCGGCGCGACAATGATATACGTGCACAGCTTCACAAAGCGCGAAAACGGGATAGTATCGCTCGCTGGCCCTCTGACAAACTTCACGGTCTTCGTAGTCTTCCTTACAGCGTTCCTATTCTCTACGCCCAACACGTACCTTTCCAACCTCTTCTATTTCGTCATGTTCGTCAGCATACTGCTCGCGTTCTTCAACATGCTGCCGATCTATCCGCTTGACGGAAGCAAGGTCCTCGCCTGGGACAAGAGGGTCTACGCGGCAACAATGCTGGTAATATTCGCGCTTATGTACGTGTTCGCTCACATACCTCTCTTCGAGATATTTATCTGGATAATGATAGCCTTCTACTTCTCGATGTTTTACAGGAGAATACTGTAGGTTGGGCGCTCTTGCGTCTCTCGTAACGCTTAAAAAACCTATAGGTATTTATTGATTGTTTTCTTACTATATTTAGTTTTACTGCGATGCATTATCATGGCTGGCGACGAGAAAAAGGAAGTAGGGGAAGTGAAAACTTCAATAGACGCTTTGCTCGACCTCATAAAGAGCAGGGGACTCGTGGACGTAAGCGTTGCTGCGTCAGAACTCGGCATAGCCAGTTCCGTAGCCGAGCAGTGGGCGAAGGTACTCGAGGAGAACAACCTTGTAAAGATAAGCTACAGGGTTGGAAAGATGTACGTAGAGCCCATGGCCGTCTCTCCCGGAGACCTGAAGATGGTAGCGGCGAAGATAGAGACTAGGAGGGACATGCTCGAGGAAGAGGTATCGGTGCAGCTCGAACAGATAAACAAGATAGGCAACATAATAGAAGCGGCCAAGATATCGGCAGGAAACGCAGAAACTATATTCAAGCAGAAGGCGCCAGAAGAGCAGCAGATGCTGAATGAGCTGAACAGAGTATATACAAGCGTAGAGAAGCAGTACTCGCAGATAGAAGAAGCAAGAAAAAAGGCTGAGGAGGTCAACGACAGGATCAACAAGAACCTTACTGAAATGCTGGCTAAAATAGCCGCATACTCTTCGAACGACATAGTGAAGAATATAGACGATGCGAAGACCAGGATGAGCGCGGCCATGAAGAACGCAAGCGAGGTCAACGCGGGGCTCAACGCGATAATAAAGGAAAAGGACAAGGAGTTCGAAAGTATAAGAAAGGGCTTTGAGGAACAGGTAAAGGCAGCGAGGGCGCAGCTCGAGAAATCGTTGAAGGAAACGAACGACTCGTTGCGCGTTTCTGAAGACCAGGTTAAGATAGAGGAGAAGAAGCTTGAGGAGCAGAACGCTTCCCTGCGTACAGCGGTTGAAGCGTTGGAAAGGTTCAACAAGGAAAAGGCTGCGATGGAGAGGGAGCTGAACGCGACACGCGTAAGCTTCAACGATAGGTATCTTATAGGAAAGCAGGAGTTGGAGAAGGATCTCAAGCTTTTCAACGACAAGATGAGCACTTTCTATTCAAAGGTCAAGGAGATGAAGGACGCGTTCGGAGACGTAGCCAACATATTCGACTCGATAGAGAACGCGAAGAAAGATCTCGCCGAGGTGTCAACAAAGCTGGCTGATGCGAAAACTCAGGCACAGAGGTTGTCTGAGGCGATGAGGGCGCTTTCCGCAGCGAGCATACCAATAGGTGAAAGCGCTGGCGCGGTAGACAAGCTCGCTAAGGAATCAAAAGAGGTGCAGAATAAGATTGATGATGTTAGGAGCGGAATACAGAGTGCAGCTGGCAAGATAAAGGCCCCGGACTCTGATGCGGAAGGTGCTAAATGATGGCCGACAACGCAGAAACGACGAAGACCCTGGACAACTACAACCTCAACGTCAAGGGCATGTCGGTCAACATAAATATAGTTCAGCAAAACGACTTCGTCCCGAACTATGAAGTAACGTTTTCCGGTATAGGCACGGCAACGAAGATGCTACTGCTCTCGCTGAGGAGCGAAATACTCTCTATGGTTCCACTGGACCCTTCAAGGATAGAGAACGAGGCGTACGTCGAAGAGCTCAACAACAAGTACATAGAGGCGAGCAGCATACTGCTCGATAAGTATCTTCCAGGTACTACCAGCGAGGTCAAGAAGCTTCTGACGTCTTACATACTCATAATCATGCTGGGGCTCGGCGACCTGGAAGCGCCGCTTGCCGATGACAACCTCGAGGAGATCGCGACGAACGGATCGTCTACGCCGATATGGGTCTTCCACAAGGTGTACGGCTGGTGCAAGACCAACATAAAGCCGCAGAACGAGGATTGGATATATAACCAGGCATCGCAGATTGGCAGAAGAGTAGGGAGGGAGATAAACAACCTCACGCCGTTGATGGACGCAGAGCTGCCCGATGGCTCCAGAGTCAACGCTACGCTATATCCGATTTCGCAGTCTGGAAACACCATAACGATAAGAAAGTTTGGGAAGAATCCGTGGTCCATGCCAGCTATGATAAAAAACGGCACAATAAGCCTGGAGCTCGCTTCGCTCGTATGGGTAAGCATAGCAAACGAGGTGAGCCTGCTTATATCGGGCGGAACCGCGAGCGGAAAGACGAGCTTTCTAAATGCGTTGAGCATATTCTTCCCTGCCAACAGGAGGATAATATCTGTCGAGGAGACGAGAGAACTCACGCTGCCCAAGTTCCTGCAGTGGATACCCATGATTACAAGGCAACCAAATCCTGAAGGAAAGGGAGAGGTAACGCTCTACGACCTGATGATCAACGCGCTGAGGCAGAGGCCAGATATAATGCTAGTGGGAGAGGTGAGGACGGAGAAGGACGCCGAGACCCTCTTCGAGGCTATACACACCGGACACTCCGTATATGGAACTATACACGCCGACAACGCACAGGATACGATAATCAGGATAACAAACCCACCCATCAACGCACCGAAGGTAACGCTCAACGCCCTGGGAGGCGTTGTGGTGCTCTTCAGGCACAGGATGCGCGGGATAAGGAGAGTTCTGGAGTTCGCAGAGATGCTCAGGACCGGAGACGTGAACGTGCTGTACAGGTGGAATATGAAAGACGACTCGTTCCAGCAGATAAGCGAGATGACGAGGCTGGCCGAGACGCTCACTCTATACGCTGGACTGAGCAAGAAGGATATATTGTCAGAGATGCAGGAGAAGATGAAGGTGCTAAAGTACATGGTAGACAACGACATAATGGATGTAGACGATGCGGGTTTCATAGTAGCAAACTTCTACAGGGACAAGAAAAGGGTTCTTGATATAGTTGGAAACAACGTAAAGTTCTCGCGTGATATGTTTGGCTGAATACGGAAATGATGCGGCTTCATATTCTGAGCTTGTCAGCATGATAGAGGATGCCGAGAGGGAAAACGCGACTTCATCGCCTGCGGCAGCGAGCTCTGTAAGCATAGACCTCACAGCGGCGATAGGCCAGACCGTAAATATGCAGCAGAGAAAATATGCGGACGTGATAGCCGAGGTAGAGGAGGTCGAGGCGCCGAGAAAGTACAGAGAGGAAAAGGCGAAGGAGCAGAAGGAGACCCCAGAACACATAATAATGGCAGGAGTGGAGCAGGCAAAGTATTCTACTCCAGCACCATCGCCGTTCATAGCTGAAGAGGAAGCGGCGAAGAAGGAGCTTGAATCCATAAAGGCGAAACTCGGGGAGATAGCCCCGGCGATAAAGGAGATGAGGAGGAAAAGGGTCAGCACCAAGGACCTTGTGCTGCCGAGCCTCTCGCTGTCGGACCAGATAGCAGAGCTCGAAAGGATAGTAGAGGGTGTAAAGGAGAATATATTTGATGAAGAGCACCTGGAGATAGTAAAGCAGGAGGTATACGGCCTGAACGCAGTAGCGGAGAAGGCTGAAAGGGACAGGAAGAGGTCGAAGGCGCAGATAGAAAGCAGCGTGGAAGATTCGCTTATCACAATAAGGCAGCAAAGACTCAATGACGCGATGAACCTGCTGCAGAACAGGTAGATCGAAGCAAGAGATGAAGAGAGGGTAAAAAAATGTTCGGAAAGAGCAAGCCAAAAGTGATAAAGATAGGCGGTCAGGACATAACGCTGCAGCCGAAGACTAAGAAGATAGGTTCGTTCTTCAGACCAAGACCAAAAACTGCAAAGGCAAGCAAGATCGGAGAAAACAAGCCCGCGCGCGAACCGCAACAAAGAGTCCAGCAGGTACAGCAGCAGCCAAAGGCACAGAGAGAGCAGTTCGGATTCGAAAAGCCGGGCAAGTGGAAGCACTACGTCGAAGGCATGGCGGCGAAGCACAAGGGGTTGGAAGCGTCGCTGAAGGCGCAGGGGATAAAGTACAGCGTATTCGAGTTCGTGCAGAGGATGCTAATAGCTTCGATAGCGGTGGCGATAGCGATCGCGCTGTCGATGATCGCACTGTTCTTAAGGATAGGCTTGCCTATAGCGACGAGTATTTTATTCTCGCTGCTGCTCGGCGTCGCAATATTCTATGTGGCGCTAGGATCGTTCCTAAACTTTCCATCGCAGAAGGGCAGGCAATCCGCTAAAAACGTCGAGAGGGACATACTCTTCGCCGCGAGAGATATGATAATATCGCTTCGCTCCGGAATGCCGCTTTTCAACGCGATAACTTCCGTTAGCACGGGATACGGAGACGCGAGCAGGGAATTCGCCAAGATAGTTGAGAGAGTACAGCTCGGAATGCCGCTAGAGGAGGCGATAGACGCGACAATAGAAGAGACGAAGAGCCCTTCTTTCAGGAGGATAATGCTTCAGGCTTCGGTAAGCATAAAGGCCGGCGCCGACGTGGTCTCGTCACTGCAGAGCGTGATAGACATGCTGTCGCAGGAGCGCGTGATAGAGCTTAGAAGGTACGGGCAGAGGCTCAACGCCATCGCTATGTTCTACATGCTCTTCGGAGTAATACTCCCCAGCATGGGGATAGCCGTAATAACTATACTGACGACCTTCATAGCGATATTCACCGTCACAACGGTAACGCTCGAGGCCGCGATAGTCGGAATATTCTTCCTTCAGATAGTGTTCCTGAAGCTCATAACGAGCTCTAGGCCCGTTTTTACGATGTGATGCAATGCCAAAAATGCCCGCGATAAACTTCGAGAGGCTCGTTTCCAGAAGCGTCGCGAGGAGGCTGTCAAGGCTGCTCGATCTCGCCGGGATAAAAACAACAGTCAACAAGCTAATCGAGATGATGATAATCGGTGCGTTCATCATATTCATAGTCGCGGCCTTCGTTTTGGTGCTGCTAAAATTCTCAGCGTTAATATCTGCTGTAGTAGGGCTTGCATCGGCGGCCCTTTATCTGGCAGCAGTGTACATGGTGCTGCAGTACTTCATAGACAAGAGGAAGACAGCGATGGAGCAGATGTTGCCGGATTACTTCCAGATAGCGTCCGCCAACCTTAGAAGCGGAATAGCGCTGGACAGGGCGCTGCTCCTGGCCGCAAGGCCGGAGTTCAAGTTCTTCAGCGAAGACGTGAAGGAGATGAGCAGGAAGGTGCTCGGAGGGGAGACACTAGATTCGGCGCTGAATGAATTCGCTGCCAAGTACGGGTCGTACCAGTTGCAGCACGCTGTCAGGATGATGCTCGAAGCGGTGAAGTACGGAGGCGCCATGGCCGACCTGCTGGACCAGCTGTCCAAGGACCTGAGGAATCAGCAGCTCATGCAGAAAGAGGTCGCTGGCCAGCTTCTCATGTACAGTATATTCATAGCTTTCGCGGGGCTGATAGCAGCACCGCTGCTGTACGGGCTTACGAGCCAGATGATAACTGTGACCGACACCGTGTGGAAAGGCATACTGACACAGAATCCCGGAGGGCTTCCTACTACCGGAGTCTCGTTCCTGAAACCAAGCCCGCCGAAGATAAGTCCCGGGACCTACCACGAGTTTTCGATAATAGCCATAATCGTAATAACGGGATTCGCCAGCCTGATCATGTCCGCCATATCTTCTGGATCAGCGATAAAAGGCATCCGGTATCTGCCTCTTTTCATAGCGGGAGGGCTAGCGGTTTACGTGGTGGTGCAGTACGCCATATCGCTCGTGTTCACGAGCATAGGCAGCGTATAGCGCGTTTCTTCTTATAAAGAGTAAGTGGTAAAATGATAATCGGAGTACCTACGGATGATGGAAAGAGCGTATCTGAGCATTTTGGCAGATCAAAATACTTCATGATAATCGACAAGGAGCAAGGGAGGGAAACCCATCACAGGCTCGTGGAGAACCCGCACGACAAGGAAGAGAACGAGCAGAGCGGGCACGGAAAGCTGCTCAAGATGCTCGTGGAGAACAAGGTAAGCAAAGTCGTATGCTTCAATCTGAATCCCAGGATGCAGAAGAACCTCGAATCTTTGAAGATAGAGGTAGAGAAGGTAGAGGAAGGCTCCAGGATAGAGAATTTTTATTGATACAAAACAGGCGCGTCTAGCTGCTTCCAGAAGCCGTAACGAAGTTCACTCCGCACGCCCCGTTTATCACACCGGCGTTTGTGCAGACAGCACCGCCAGAGTAAAGCTGCCCGCCGGAAGGGCCAGAGGCGAGGTTTGGAGTCATATTCATCAGTCCCTCGGTTCCCCCATTCAGGGGCCAGTAGCTAATCGGACTGCCCCCTAATACACTATTATTTAAATAAAGTTCTTGCACTTGAGTTGTAGATAATGTAGTGCCATATAATTGTACATCAGCAATCCTGCCATTAAAATACCCCCCATTAGAAAATGTTGGGCTGGTTGATCCTAATTGTAACGGATATGTGTTGTTAGATATCCCTGTAGAGAAAGTACTGCTTGTAGCATAGCTTCCATTAAGGTACAATGTTACTGTATTACTGGTTGAGGCATATGTTGCCGTAACAAAAGACCATGCATTTAATGGTACCTGTATATTTGCAGTCTGACCTACACCCCATATGCCTGCAGCGACTAGGTTTGAATGTACAAATTGGATAAACGGCTGTCCCGGACCCTTGCCTTCTATATTGCTGTATGAAGAAGTATTCGCATATGGATAGATCCATATACTAACGGTAGCCGATGGAGGTAAGTTAAGTGAATTTGAGCTAGGAATTTCAATGTATCCGCTTGCTCCGTTGAAGTTCGCAACATCCTGCAGCAGCGCGCCGTTTATCTGGCCGAGTGTGGAGTTTGAAGCAGATAGCGGCGTTATCTTCCCAAACGTTACGCTTGGCATAAAGCCGTTGGGCGGGTATGTACGCCCAACAATCCAATAAACATATTGATCCATATATCCGCCTCCAGAACCAGCACCAAACGAAAAATCAGGATACGAAAAAGTTGTGCCAATACTATATGTTGCATTTTGAGAAGAAGGTATCGAATAGAGGCTGTTGATATTCGACATACCGTATGGTGAAGAAGCAGAATATAGGTAACCGCCTTTTGTAACCGAAGAAGTAGCTATTAAATACCAATAGTAATAACCGCTTATATAGGTAGGGCCTGAAGAAGCTGTGGATACTCCGCTACCTTCTACTCCTGCGCCAAAGGAGCATGTTGCAGACTGAATAGGCTCGGTTTGCAAATATGATGCGCCAGCGCCAACTTGATTCCCACCTGCATTACCACAAAGGTTTATACCCTGTAGTGAACTAGTATTACCGAAAATACCCATATTATCGCCGTCGCTTGTAGAGCCTGATGAGTTAAATTCATTCTGTTGATAGGAAGCTTCTACTATCATAGGTACTTTTGGTATCCCGCCGTTGTTTGGAGGGAATAATTCAGTACCCTCACCTACGGCGTTTATTAACTGTATGGCACCGATTGCAGGGATAAATGTTGGGGTAAAACTACCATAAGCTACATGGGTGCTCCATCTATCAAACCCATTTCCAAATGCTCCATATATATTGAACACATTTTGCCCGTTGTCATATTCGCCATAAACTGGAGATAGCTGCGGTGCCTCGCCCGCGTACACGCCGTCATAATTCGTGTTTGTTGTACCAAAAACCATTTTGATGGTCATATTAGAATTTGCAGGCATACCATCAGGTAATTTAACCCAGAATATAGCATTGCTGGACGCGGCGTCGCACCCGCTTTCGCACCAGCTGTACAGTTCGGTTCCGTTCTGATAAAACCTTATGTTGCCGAGGTTGCTCGCTTCGTACGCAGAATAAGCAGACGGATTGAAGGTAATCATCTGCTGGAAAGGTGCTGGAGCTACAGTTGACTGTGAGTTTTTAAGCGTAATAGGTAGCGCGTACGCAGAACTGGGCATAGAGAGCGATGATGAATTGCAACTAGCAACGTTGTTGCAGCCAAAACCCGCCACGGTCATATAATCGTAAGGGCTGTATATGGCGCCGTATTTGAGCGAATCACCTACATAATTATTTAGCTTACTAAAGAATACAGGGCCCACAGAAATAAGATTATTGTTGTTTCCGCTGTAGTCGTTAGCGTTTCCGTTGAGCGGCCACCAGCCTATAAGCGAGTTTGAATTTAGTGGTGCATCGTTTATCCCTTCGTGGTATAGCGAGTTTATCTGAGCACGTGAAAGCGACTTATTAAAAAGTTGCACATCTGCGATAGATGTACCAGCGGCTGCTTCCTCCAGTCCGCCTGGCGGATTTGTGAACAAGGCCAAGGCAGGGTTTTTAAGAGTAGCCGTCGCGTTGGTTATTGCTGAAGTACTCATGCTTCCAGACGCCACGAGTTGTCCATTAATATAGATATTCTCTGTGGTCCAATTGCCGTTTATAGAAGCAAAATACCACTCGTTAGGTGCAATCATATAGGCAGGACTGCAGATACTGAGCTCTACTGAATTTGGCCAGTTTTCCATGAGGAGGCAAAAAGAATTTTGTGGATTTGATTGTACAAACGTCCCGCCAAAATCGTAGTTCTGACCTCCACCTGCACCACCATTCACACTAGCATTATATATGTCGGTAAGTGGTTGCCAACTTGTGGGTGATGCTGGGATTTTAAACCAAAAAGTTTCAGTGTAGTTGAATCCCGGTTTTGGGATTAGTGTATACATACCCGCACCTCCGGTAGTAGTTAATACCTGCCTGTTTACTGGGTTCAATGAAAAAATCCCGTTTTGTGAATTTTTGTTTATGATAGATCCGGCACTGTCCAGATAAGATGGAGACGAAAGCGACGAGTAATAATAATTATTATTGTAAGCGTTTTTGAGCCCCGAGATGTTCAGCAGCGCCATGGAACTTCCACTAAGCAATAATTTGGTTCCATTCTGCAGGTAATTGAATATGTTGGCGGAATTCGAATATACAAGGTACGGCTTGAGAGGTGTGCTCGAGTTGGTCACGTTGGTGACCAGCCCGCCCATGTTGCAGACGCTTTGGTTAACGTCGGCGGCGTTGGAAGTCGCGAGTATATAGTTGATGTTCCTATATTGTGCTGGTATGGAGGAACATACTATTCCGGAAGGTTCAACTAGCAGTGTGCCGTAAACGAACATGAACGGGGAAGTAGAGCCGCTTACAGCCCGCGTGTTGCCAACCACAGTAACGAGGCTGTTGTTCATAACTTTTATCTGTTGCGGATTCCCGCTCTCCACGCTGTACAGATCCATTGTGCCGTTGAGCGATACGCTGCCTTTCGCGTGTATTGGATACGTGATCGTGCCCTCTGTCGAGTTCAGCACGGCCAGTGCCGTGTAGCTTACGTTCAGAGTGAAAGGAGAGTCCTGATACACTGTAATGCTGGAGTTAGTTATGCTTAGGCCCATGTTCTGGTTTGCGGCCTGTATAACAAGGCTTTTAGTGAAATTGGAAAGCGTGTAACCGTTCATATACCTCTTCAAGACGCTGTTGCCGTATATCGTTCCGTTGTTCATGAGGCTTTCAAGTTCCAGGGCAGTGTTGTTCACGAAGTTTCCCCTCCTGAGCGTTGCGTTGCCCTCGTAGTAGATGAGTGCGTTGAGTGCCCTGCGCAGGCTGTCGTGTACGAACGAGGAAGTCCCGCTGCCTAGGCTTTGGGTGAAAGCTCCAGTGCTCAGGGTTACGGAAGCCGCTGTGCCCAGATTGCTGTAGTTTATGTTTATGACCACGTATGTGATAAGTTCGGCAAGCATCAGCACGAAAAGCACTATTGTAACAAGCGTCAACAGTATGCCCTTAAGATCGGAA
>JAKAXF010000004.1 GCA_021816645.1 Microcaldota archaeon
CTTGAACGCTCCCTGCGGATTTATCAGAAACAGATAGGCGAAGAACGAGAATATAAGCAGCATAACCAGAGAGAGGAGCGCCTCGTATATCTGCATTCTGGACCACGTCCTCGCGTTCGGGCTGTTGATTATCCCGGCCAGAGCGAAGACTATCGCTGCTATAACTATTATCAAAAGTGTGACAATTATCGCTATGCTAGAGTATTCAGTCGGTATATTCTCTATCAGCAGGGCCGCGCCGTAGAGGTGCGAGCTGATCGGGCCGAGAAGCGAAGTGTTCAAGAGTCCCGAGGCTAGGAGCAGCGGGACCAAGAACGCAAACATCTTCTTCGTATTCATCTTTGCACCTATATCAGCTTCTTGAGAGTGTTTGAAGTGGCGAGGGATGGTGCACCCAGAAAGTCACCCATCGTCTCAGAAAAATCTATCGTAATTATTATCGCTATTACGGCTCCGACCACGCTAAAGAGGACGGAGTTCAGTATACCTATGAGCTCTGTTATCGTAGGAGTAGCGACCAGCATGTTGCCCGAAGTAGAGGGGGTAAGCAGTGCTGAAGCGCTACCGGTGATCGATCCGAGGGTTCCGCTGAGATCGCCCTGAAGCCCGCTCGAAAGCATCGTAAGCGTCTCCGGAGCCGTGAGCGTATGCGTCGTTATGTCGTTGGCGTAGTAGCTCGAGTATGAGCCTACACCGAGCGAGTCTGCAGCGTAGGTGTACGTTGCTACGTTGGTCGGCTGCGGAAATCTGCCTCCGGTCTCGCTGTTTACTGCTATGTGCGTTCCGGGAGTGGGATAGTCAACGTAGCACGTGTCGCTTATCGATGGACATGTAGCAGTGATAGTAACAGCCTGGCCGTAGACCGCCGGATCCGGACTGATGCACAGCGTAACGCCGTTTGTGGTGGTGCACGTGGACGTTGAGGTGCCAGATGGGAGCGTGAGCATGAAGTTCAGCAGAAGCGGCAATAGCACGAAGAACCCTATGAAGAAGCCGAGAAACGCTCCGCCAGCGGCGCGGGTCCACGGAAGTGTACGTAGGACAACTCCGGTAAACAGAAATATGGGAAACAGCGAATACACTATGAACAGAAACACTGCCAGCCCCATGAGCAGCATTATGAACATCCACGTAAGGTTGTATACGAGAGTGAGGATGCTGACCTGCATAGACAATCCAGCAAGCGGACTGAAAGCAACGCCGAAGTGGTTGGGCTCTATGGATATGGTCAGGCTGGAAGCGAACTGGTAGAGCATGCCGTTGAGTGCGAGACCGAACGCAGAAGGAATCAGTGAGATGGACGAATCTGCCAGCATGCCACACGCACTGTAGAACGGAGCGCTAGAGAACAGGGATGAACCTGTTACCGGATTTGTCGGAGGAGATGACGGAGATATCGAGCTAGACAGCGAGAACGTACCCAGGAAGATAAGGACAATGAGCACAGTGACTATTATCTCCCCGATCTCGGTCTTGCTGAATCTTGTCAGCTTGTCGATCTTGAAAGCCAGGCCAATGCCGTAAGTTATTCCTATGATCATCAGCATTATCAGTATTATAAGCAACGACACGCTGAGCATACCGTTTAGCGATGAGATGTAGTTGAATACGGAATAGCCCTGGGAGGTAAATATGGAACTGCAGACGCTCTGCCCAAGGGTCTGCGCTGAAGAGACTGACGGACGATCGGCGAGCAGCAGCAGCACCGCTAGCACGAATATGGAAAGTATTCTTTCAGTGCTTCTCTTTTTCATCATATCAAGTTTCTAAGCCCTCCCAGGGTTGTGTCTCCGCCCATCAGACCTGAAAGGCCTTGTATCGCGGAGAGGAATATCAGCAGGTTTATCAGTGGCATGAAATACGCCGTAATGCCTATTATGCCGTACAGGTTGAGCGAATCAAATAGAGTGTGTAGCAGGTTTGACGAACCGCAGCCTACTGGCAGGTAGAAGTTCGACGGGCTCGAGAGGAAATGGCCGACGGCTGGAAGCAGTAAGCTTGCGAACGGCACGAAAGTGACCGCCATGTCCGCGAGCTCAGACCCGACGATGGTTGGATAACCGTTGATTACAGGATAGCAACCGTTGTGCGTTGCGATTGCGCCTATGCTCGGCTCGACGAAAAAGTTGAGTATATAGTTGCCGCTGCCGCTGCGGGCTGGCAGGGAAGTAGTGGGATTAAAGCCGTAGGCAGAGGGTGCGTACGCCGGCACACCGTGGCCGAGCGAGAGGTACTCCATAGAGAACACGGCAGGCAGTATCAGCACAGATGCGATAGATACAGCTATCAGCAATCCGCCTATTTTCCTTGTGAAGAAGGTCGCCCTGAGTATGAGGCCTATGAATATCAGGTACGGCCAAAGGTACAGCAGTATAGTATACGACAGCAGCTGCGCAACGAAGGACTCGAACGCTAGCGTAAGTATCATCCCGAGCACCCTCATTGACGAGTAAGCCATTCCGTAACCGGTATAAGGAACGTAGTCTATTTCCAGCCAGAAGAGGTTCTCTGAAGTTGGCAACGGGAAGTAGCATGGCGTGCCTACGCTCATGCAGAACATGCTTTCAGGCTTTAGCGTTGACATGAAACCTATAAACGCGTCGAGGTAGTAGAATTCGTTGATGTTCGTGGCGGTCTGGTTCGTGAGATTTGCGAGCACAACCGAGGTAGCCACGAGCGGATAGTCCAGCCTGGCGGTTTGCGACGTATTGTACTCGGCGTTGTAGATCAGCGCCATCAGACCCGGATACTCTGATGACGGACCGGGAAAAACGAGGGAGGGCGCGCTGGAGAGAAGCGACAGTTGCGTGTTCTCAGACAGGCCGAGCAGCGTGTTTGATATGGTCGTCGGATTCATGAGGAGCGTTCCGGACAGGGACGAGTAGAAGAGGTTCCCGGCCAGGACTAGGAAGAACACGACTACGAATATCAGTATCGCCGTGCCCGCGAGCTGGTAGAACTCGTTCCTCGCCGAAGCCTTGACCGTAGAGTTGTTCAGCAGATAGCCGATCATGTACCAGATCGCCAGTATTACAGAGTCAACGAAGAGAGCTATGAACACCAGGAACAGCAGCGATGACTTTACCGAAGAGAGCGATGAGAACATTAGTGCCATTGCTATCGGTATCATACCATCATCTATACGTTGCTCCAGAAAGATGCTGCGCCTTCGATTCCTCCGTTCAGCGCCTTTGCGAGGGACATGGCGAATCCTATCGTTATCGCTATGTTGAGCGCGAAGAGCACCACGGCCTGGAACATGAATTCCGAGACATCATTTACTATAATCGCTGGCTCGGAGAAGTCTATTGCAGTGAGAAAGTTACCCTGCGTTAGCTGCTTGAATATCGAGGATATGCTGGGCCACGAGGTGCTGCCGAATCCTGTAGTACCCGTAGTGGCGAGGAAAGTTGACACTGAAGTTACGGGATGCGAATATGTCGACTCCAGGAATACGTAAGAGGGATTCTGCGGACTGAACATCCAGTGCATTATGTAAGCGTCGAAGCCCACGACCAGAGGATATATCAGATATAGGGCTATCGCGATAGCCAGTATCGAATTGGCGGCTCCGCGCAATCCGTTCCCGCCGGCTCCGGCAAAGGCTATGGAACGCATGGCTATGGCTATAGGCAACGCTATTGTGAACATCGTGTACTGTATAATTGGAAGCGACAGGTACTGCAGGAAGAGCATGCCCAGCGAGATTATCACAAGGGGAGCGAATACGGCGAGCAGTACGGTGCTCAGTATGCCCAGGCTTATTCCAGCATCGTAGCCGAATGTTATCTTGAGGCTGAAAATTCCGTACGAGAATTCCGTCTTTGGCAGGAGCGACGAGAGACCCGAAGACGTTGCAGTAAGTATGTTGGCGTATATGTAGTAAGTTATGGATAGAGTGTAGATGTTTGATAGCAGGCCGATGCCTTTGTTGTAAACGAGGCCGCCTATGTATGAATCCGCGAGCGTGAACGGGCCGTACGGATTCCCGTTGACGGTCGTACTTATCGATGTAGCGATGTTGCAGACAGTTGTGGCGGACGCGATGAGTATAGCTATGAGAAGCGCGCTTATCATCAGCTGCGTTATCTCCATCTTGGTTATGCTGGTCAGCTTCGCGCTCGTGTTCGGAGGCGTGAGTTTGGACAGCATGTAGATTGCGGCTACTATGGAGAAGCCCACGATTATCACCAGATAGTTTATGCCTATCCAGTTGTTGGCGTTAGTGAAAGAACCATACAGCGCGCACGTATTTACCATTCACAACACTCATGCAATCTTGAACTTTCCGATCCCGGTAGGCAACCTGCCTCCGAGCAGCCTGGCTATGTCTCCCGTTATTACAAGCCCCAGCACAAGGTCGAATATCAGCAGCAGGAACTGTGTCAGTACGTCTATCAGCGTGTAGGAGACGTAGTTGAGCGGGCCGAACACGCTTATCAGAGATGAAAGCCCCCATCCGAAACCGGTGCCGAAAGAACCAGCAGGCAGGGTGAAATAATTGATCACAAACGTGAATATACCCAGAGCTCCAGGCAGCGAAGGCGCGGCCGGAGAAGCTTGCAGCGAGAAGATGCTGTCCACGAAGTTAGTGACCGGGGTGTTGAACGCCACGAGCAGAGCCGGATAAACCAGCGCGAGCCCTATGCCAATTGCTATGAAGGTACCGCCCAGAGGACGCAGTATGGGTACCGCGCGCAGTATTATCCCGAGCGGCAGGAAGAGCGACAGTCCTATGAATATTATAGTGCTGAAGTACTGGTACTGCATGGAAAATATGATAAGCAGCGGGAGGAGTATGAATGAGATGTAGTCGCCTATGAACGAGCTCGTTCCCTTAGCGGCCGTATCCATTACACTGCTCGTGTAGAGATTGATATTAGACCCGAAACCAAATCCCGCAAAGAAATCTGGTATTGGTATTGGCAGGGGTATTGGTACGTACAGACTGAACGAAATAGATTTCAGCAGGTCTACTCCGTAGGTAAGGCCGAATAGTCCGTCGAACGCTGTACCGGCCCAGTCGTTCTCGTTCTGTATGTAGTTGTTGGCCGCGTTGCTGAGCCCAAGAAAGTTTGTAGTTATCTGATTGCTGGCGGTTACGGCGTTGCCTGAAAGAGTAAAGCTTGCCGACTGGCCCGCTAGAGCATCCGCTATGCCGCTCGCTATAACCAGTATGGCGAATACGGCTATTACTATCATCGCAGACTTCGCGGTCTCCCAAAGCTCGCCCCTGTACCATTTCTTTAGGCTCTCTATCCTCAGCACTTCACCGAGCATGTAGGCCAGGGCGACGAGTGTCAGAGAGAACAGTATTGCGAGAGACGCTAGTCCCAGAGAGTCCAAAAGGGTGATCCCTAGAGAAGGCGAAGCCGCACCGGCAGTTGGAATGATAAGTGCGAGAAGCAGAGGAAATGCGAGCAGCGCCTTGTGTCGCATAATATATCGTATAAACTTTTAGAAATAGACTTTATAAGCGTTTCTTATTTTTCTATTCATCTTTTCAGCATCGCGAATCTTTTGAGGTACATCTGGCTCTGTAGCAGCACTAGAAACGGCAGCACAAGCACAGCGTTGAATATCAGCATGGCGAACGATGAGACTATGGTAGGGCTTGCGAGCGTGAACAGGCCGTCGAATATAGCAAGCGACGCCGCGGCTATGAACACCCAGAGAAGGAAGTAATCGAAGCGTTTTATGAAAAACTTAAGGCTCATCTCCATCGCGCGCCTGATCCTGAAGTCGTCTATCACTATAGAAGAGGGAGCGTAGAAGAAGAATGGAGTAAGCAGCAGCACGGCCACGTAGTACACAAACTCTGGAGCGTTGAGCATGTAGAACGCTATGTCGAGCAGCGACAGAATGACGATGAAGAGGAGGAGCACGCCGAACACCCTCGTCGTGTATTTCTCCAGGCCGTCGAAGACCTCCTTCTTTATGCGGATGTGCACGCGCTCGTGCTTGGTTATTATGTTTATCGCAACTATCGCAAAGCTCAGGAATATCAGCGAGAAGAAGACCGAGGCGATTATGACAGAGAAATTCAGCACGTTGAGGTTGGCTATCTCGCTGGCCGTCCTCACGAATATGCCGCCCATGTCGTTGTATGTCGGGAAGGCGGCGAAGACTGGTATGAGTATCGCTATGACAAATGATAGCGAGAATAAAAGGAGTATACGCAGGTTTGAAACGTAAGCGTCGACTGTGTATTTGATAACGTTGGCCACGGCAACACTCAGATATAATTAAATGGAAAACAATAAATAGGTGCGCCGTGCGTCACCAGAATCGCACGCTTATCGCTACTGGTTTAAGAGATCAAAAGTAAAAGGAAAAGAAAAATAAGATTTTCAGGTTGAGGGTGAGGGGCAGAGGCTTGATGCAGTGATTGAGGAGTTTCCTGAGATTACCCCTATTATGTAGCCCGCGGAGAGCGCGATTATTACGCCAGCGATTCCGCCTACTATCATACCCATGCCGTAGCCCTGCAATGATCCCTTAAGGTTACCGGGCAGCACGTGGGCCGCTGCGTACATAACTCCGCCCAGTATTATAAGCACGAGACCGATTATGAATACCACTGTATGAATTATAGTATATACATTACAAAGAGCAGTCGATATACTCGATACGGCGGCGCTTGTCGTGTTATTCGCAGAGACAGCGATGTTCGCCCCGAAGAACCCGAAAACCGTCAATAGGAGCATCAGCCTGCTTAGCACGCTGTAGGAAAAAATGTTTGATATCCTCATTTTACCACTTTTTAATCTCTATGTAGTTTCTACCCAATTGTTTAAAAATATATCGTTTTGAGTGTAAAGTGTGGCGTTTAGCGGTAGTTTTCGTCATGTAGGGCATAGCGTACCTATCGAAATACCAGGCGATATCATGCTTATTATGAAGCCCGCGGAGAGCGCGATTATTACTCCGGCTACGCCACCCACTATCATACCCATGCCGTAGCCCTGCAGAGATCCCCTCAGCTGCCCAGGCAGTATGTTGCCTACAGCGTACATAACGCCTCCGAGCGTTATAAGGACAAGCCCTATAAGGAAGACTACGCTGTGCACCAAGCTGTATATGCTGCAAAGCGCGGTAGAAATGCTGCTTGTCGCAGAACCGCCTCCTGGAGAGCTTGTTGAAGAGGTAGAGGATGTGGCAGAAGTCGAACCAGAAGTGGCGGAGTTCGTACCAGTGCTTGTAGCCGCATTGGTAGAAATGATTTGCACACAGTTATAACCTGTACGATACCTGCAGAAGTTGTTTGTTTGAGATCTGCATGTGTAACCACTAGGGCAGAAACCGTAATAGCACCCACCGCAAGGCCTCATTTGTGCAAGAGTTTTTGGATCTGCTGGTGTGACGTTCGTGGGGTGCATAGGGTAGAACTTTACCTGCGCGTACTGAACCGAAGCGCCGTACGAGATTCCCGAGCCGTTCAGCTGGTAGAGCGTCAGGGATATAAGCAGCAAGGAGAAGAGAGCCGGCAGAGCTCTTGAAATAAAACGGCCGGTAATATTAATCACCTTAATGTGCTATATGATAGTCGGACAAGATTTAAATGCTTGCGCAGCAAAGCGCTCCGCAGAGTCGAGAGTTATAGATAATCTATATATTCTTTTATTACGCTCCTTTTAGAAAAGAGGTGAAGGCTTTGAAGATACTGCAGCTTGACGTTGAAAACATAAACTACGAACTGATAAACCCAGAGGCCAGCGTGTACGAGAAGAGCGACGAGAAGAAGGTATCGGTGGACGACGCGGTCGTACTCCTCGTATCTGTGGAGAAGGGCGACAGCGAGAGCACGGCAGACAAGGCCATCAACGACGCTCTGAAGTTTATGGAGACAGAGAAAAGGAAGACCATGCTTATCTATCCGTTCGCGCATCTCAGTGGGAACCTCGCCGCTCCTAAGGACGCGATGAAGATTATAGAATATATGTACGAAGTTGCATCGAAAAGATGTGACGCGAGGAAGGCGCCCTTCGGATGGAACAAGAAGTGGAACATCAGGATAAAGGGCCATCCGCTCGCCGAACAGTCTAGGAGCTACTCAGGCGGGGCCGCCGAGAAATCTGCAGGTGAAGGCAAAGCGGAGAAGCACGAAGAGGTATCTGAAGCGCTCAAGCAGGAGGAGAAGGTCGTATCGACGTGGTACATACTTACACCAGAATCGAAGCTCGTCCCAGCAAAGGAGTTTGATTTCAAAGGTTACGAGACGCTGAAGAAGTTCTCCGACTACGAGATCACGAAGGTCAGGAGCTACCAGCAGATACCTCCGCACGTGAAGCTTATGCAGAAGCTGCAGCTCGTAGACTACGAGCCGGGGTCGGACGCCGGAAACATGCGCTTTTACCCTAACGGGCGCCTCATAAAGGGGCTGCTCGAGAAGTACGTGACCAGCAGGGTGATAGACTACGGAGCCGTAGAGGTAGAGACACCGATAATGTACGATTACGACCATCCGGCGCTCAAGGAGTACCTGAACAGGTTTCCGTCGAGGCACTACATAGTCAAGTCCGACGACAAGGAGTTCTTCCTGAGGTTCTCGGCCGATTTCGGGCAGTTCCTACTAATGAGGGACGCTACGGTATCGTACAAGCAGCTTCCGTTCAGGTTTTACGAGATAACCAGGTACAGCTTCAGGAGGGAGCTGAGCGGAGAGGTGACGGGGTTGAAGAGGCTCAGGGCGTTCACGATGCCGGACATGCACACGCTGTGCGCGGACATCGACCAGGCGAAAGATGAGTTCAAAAAGCAGTTCAACTTCTGCATATCTGTGCTAGACGGCATGGGAATAAAGGCGGGCTCTTACGAGGCCGCGATAAGGTTCACAGAAGGTTTCTGGAAAGAAAACAGAGGCTTCGTAGAGGAACTGGTAAGGGGATTCGGCAGGCCCGTGCTCATAGAGATGTGGAACTTCAGGTACGCCTACTTCGATCCCAAGTTCGAGTTCAACGTTGTCGACTCTATGAACAAAGCGACAGCGCTTTCGACCGTGCAGATGGACCACGAGAACGGGAAGAGGTACAGCATGTCGTACGTAGACAGCGAGGGCAACAAGAAGTACCCGATAGTGCTGCACGATTCTCCGAGCGGTGCGATAGAAAGGGTCATGTACGCGTTCCTGGAGAAGGCCGCGATGGACGAGAAGGAGGGCAGGACACCCTCGCTTCCGCTATGGCTTTCTCCGACGCAGGTCAGGCTCCTGCCCATTTCAGAAAAGTACGTTGACGAGTGCGTGCGCATAGCGGACTCAATGAACAAGAAGGGCGTGAGGGCCGATGTAGACGATATGGACACTACTCTAGACAAGAAGGTTAGGAACGCGGAGCAGAACTGGGTACCGTACATCTGCGTCCTTGGAGACAGGGAGGTGAAGTCTGGGAAGCTTGCAGTGAGAGTCAGAGGGACAAAAACACAGAAGGAGATGGGCATAGACGAGCTGAGTTCTGAAGTGCTCGGTATAGTGGGGGACATGCCGACAGCACCGATGTCGCTGCCAACTCTGCTGTCGAAAAGGCCGACCTTCAGATGAAAGATTGCTAGATGGTCCTTGACGTCGCCGTCGGGCATAGGATGAAGCCCGTGGCGCTGTATATCATGCACCTGGCCGCGCTAAGGTTCCTCGCGCTTATGCTGATTCGCACCGTAGAGGCGTTGTGCAGGACGAGTATGTTGTTGTTGATGTCTCCGACCGAGAAGGTATAGTTGGGCTGCAGAGAAGGCCTGCCGTTGACGGATAGCGCGCTCCTTCCGAAGAGCCCGAACGATGAGATGATATAGGATTTCAGCATCATGGCCTCGAGCAGCACGTGGAATGTCTCGTTAGTGCTTCCGCTTCCCGCGGCAATGCTGACCGAATAGGTGCTGTTCGTTGAGCCTCCAATCGAGGCGTTGTAAAAATAGAACGGCGCGGGACGCGGCGCGGCTACATAGAAGGAAAACGCGATTACGAGCAGCGAGACCAAAGCTATCGATAATGGCAGGGCCGTTTTTCCGTGAGAACGAAGAGCATTCAGGAATCGGTTTACGCGTTCGTCGCTGCCGTTGTTGCCTATAAGCATCGTTGCGACCGTCAGAGTTATGAATAGGGTGAAGTATACCGCTAGCCCACGATCCATGAACATGAATGGCAACAGGCTGAGCGGACCCAACAGGCGCTTCTTGTTGGTGAAGAGGATTACCGCTACAGAGATGAGGATCGTTGCAAAATAAACCTCAGTAACTAAGTGCTCTGAAATCCCGGAAGCGAGTAGATAGTACCCAAACAGGCCGCCGGTCGGTATTATGGAGCCGCTTGCCGGAGCGAGCACGCTGCTGAAGAAGATTCCGGCGTTCAGTATAATAGGATAGGCGTTTATCAGAAGGAAGGTGACGGCAGCTGTGAGCAGCACCATCGCAGCGCGCCGCGAACCGTTGTTGTTGAGTATATAGAAGAACAGCAACAGTAGCGGGATCCACGCAAGTTGCTGCAGCGACGCGGCTATTCCGAACAGGATCCCGGCGTACTTGCTGTCGCTCTTCCAGAACAGGATTATCAGCAGCGCGAATAACAGCATCAGGGTTGGAGAGGTTAGGGCGTTGATCATGAACGGCACTACCAGAGCCAGGCCGTAGATCAAAACCGAATCGTGCCTCGGTTTGATGGATTTGAACAGTGAAACGAGCACGAGCGCCGCGAACACCCCAATTTCAATAGGCAGTAGGAGGTGGTCTATTGTATGGGTATCGAACAGATAGTAGAAAGGCAGCGAAAGGGTGTACAGCAACGGATACTCCAGATTGCCGACTACGTTGTTGTTGCTCGTTACCGTTGGTGCTGTGATTATGTTTGATGTGTACGCGTTGTATACCTGCTGCGATAGGTTCATCGCGTACGGATTCCCACCGGACACAAGAACCTTGAACGATTGTATGCCTATAAGCGTCTCATCGTTCATAAGGTAGTATACGGCGCCGAGCGAGAAGAACAGAAGCACTACAAGAATCGCCGCGACGAGGAAAGAGTACGAGATTGCGGTGCGGTTCTTGACCTGCTTTGCTGACCCGATCCTGATCCCTATTGCAACCAATGAAAAAGAGAGCAGGAAGAGGACAAAGACGACCGTGTAGTCCATCAGTTCTTGTACGATCGGCAGAGAAAATTTGAGCTGATGCAGCGCATACGATTGTGCTGCCAGAACCACAAGCATAAGTACCACGATCGTGGAGAGTAAAAATACAGGTCTGACTATCGGTGGGGATGCAGAAGCCCGACCGCGCTCGCGCGCGTCGCTCGCTGTATCCGAGGAGAACGAGAACACGTATATGAAAGACGACGCTATGAACATAGAGAAGATTATCATCGCTGTTATCTCTATGAAGTCTGATACGGTGCCTATGGAGAGTATCCACGATGCTTCTAGTGAGATCAGGACGGCGGACACTATGAAAAGGAGAGATCGCTTGTCCCTTTCTCGCATTCTACTACCTCTTGCAATTCACGGTATCTTCACGCTTGCCAACCAACTATTTTATACTTTGTGGAAACAATTTTACTTAGCATTTCTAGCAGTTTAGATGGTTGTGGGGAAACCCGGAGAGGGTGCTATGCGAATACTTGGAGTTTGGGATGGACACGAGTCCGGTGCGGCTCTTGTAGAGGACAAGAGGATAATCTACGCCGCAAACGAGGAGAGGTTTACCAGGAGGAAGATGGAGATAAAGTTCCCATACAACTCCATAAAGGCAGCGCTCGACTACGCCAAGATAGGGCCGGAAGATATAGAGCACGTAGCGTACACCACCACCGAGCTTACCAAGACGCTCGAAAGGATCATGCCGTACTCCAAGGAGTACTACTACCGCTTCAGGAGGAGGAAGATGCTGAAGCCGAGGTTCGAGAACTTCAGGCACAACCTCAAGTACGCCATGACTAGAATAGGAGTCGTCCCAGGATCCGGAAGCATAAGCAACTACTATATATCCAAGGGGCTGAAGCACATGGGCTTCAAGGACTTCAAGCTGCACGTAGTGGAGCACCACGTCGCACACGCGGCTACGGCCGCTTTCACTTCTGGATTCAACAGCTCTCTGGTCATCACTGTCGACGGGCTCGGAGACGGCAAGAGCAGCAGCGTGAGCACGTTCCGCAAGGGGAAGCTGGAGAGACACTCGTTCAACAACGTCAGGAATTCCATAGGAATATTCTACGAACAGGTTACGAACATACTCGGCATGAGAGAACTGGAGGATGAGGGGAAGATAATGGCTATGGCAGACTACTCCTATCCGTTCGAGTATAATGAGAACAAGCTTAAGGACTTCTTCACGGTGAGCGGAACACACATAGTAGCGAAATACGGTCCGCTGAAGCAGTTCGAGATGCTGCAGAGGATATCTTGGCAGACTCCTAGGGAGCAGTTCGCCTACATGGCGCAGCAGGTCCTCGAGAACGTGCTCAAGGAGTTCACGCAGAACGCCATAGACGAGCACGGCGTAGGAGACGTAGCGTTCGCTGGAGGCACGTTCTCAAACGTCAAGGCTAACATGGTAATAAGAAAGCTCGACGGACTCAAGCACTGGTACGTATTTCCGCACATGGGCGACGGGGGAATGGCCCTCGGCGGTGCTCTGTACACCAACTACCAGCTCAACGGTATTTCGGGTTACGATTTCAACGCGTACCTTGGCGGCGAATACACCGAGGCAGAAACGGAGGCGGAGCTCAAGAAGGACCCTGACATAGTAGCGCACAGCGAAGGGCTAAAGGAGTCGGCGACACACGCGGCGGAGCTGATAGACAAGGGCAACTACCTCTTCTGGTTCCAGGGAAGGATGGAGTACGGCCCGAGGGCTCTGGGCAACAGGAGCATACTTGCGCCGAGCGGAGACGAGAAGGTCAAGGACAAGCTGAATCTTTACGTCAAGAAGAGGGAGTGGTTCCAGCCGTTCGCTCCGTCAATGCTGGAGAGCGAGTGCGGAAGGCTTCTGGAGTACGATTCGAAGGGCGCACCAAAGTACATGACCATGGCGTACGAAACCAAAAAGGACATGGCGAGCAGGCTGAGCGCGGTGGTGCACGTCGATGGTACGGCCAGGCCACAGGCTGTGGGCGACGAGAACTCAGCTTACAAGGACCTTATAAGCCACGTGAAGAAGCTATCTGGTTACGGAGTAGTGCTCAACACCAGCTTCAATATACACGGCGAGCCTATAGTGATGAGCCCCTACGACGCCGTAAAGACGATGAAGGCGACAAAGACAAAATACATGTTCATCAACGGCCTGTTCGTGGAGAATAAGAAGGGTATTTGATGCTCGGAGCGGGGATTGAAGAATACCTCATGACATTAGGCGTACTCATCTCATTCTTTGGCACTATAGCGTTCGCTTACGCTTCGAGGAAGGATATCTACAAGGCGCTCAGGGATTCGGGGCTCAGGAAGGAGCACCTTCTTCTGGTAGCTGCGGTGGCGCTCGTTTTCATAGCGTTCGAGGCGATAGTGGTCAGGCCTACGCAGCTGCTCTTTTTCGACGACGTTATCTACCAGAACATGGCTCTGAACATGCTTCACATGGGGCAGGCGTGGATGTGCAACTACGGCAACGCCACGACCTGCTTCACGGGTCAGGTCTTCCACGAACCTATAGGGACCTCGTTCAATCTCGCGATAGCGTTCGCGGCTTTCGGCGCGAACCTCGGCGTTACGTACAATACTATGTTCTTCCTCAGTGTTATCGCCGTGCTTTTCACCTTTTTCGCAGCGCTGCTTCTGTTCGACAGCGTAGGAGCAGCACTCTTTTCCGAGCTGCTCATAGCGCTCTCCCCGGTGCTCCTGGTCTGGGCGAGGCCGACCACATCCGACCTTCCATCGCTTGCGTACTCAGCGATAGCGATATTTGCTATGATGCTTTTTGTGAAAAGCAAGAACACGAGGACGCTGTCGTTCGCCGGCTTCTCTGCCGTGCTCCTCACGTACATGAAAGTATTCAACGCGCTGTACATAGTCCTTATCCCTATGCTCTACATAATCCTTGACGGCAAGAACATCAAGGATTCGATATTGAGAAACCTCAGGAGGATCTCGGACAACGTACTGAATATCAACATACTTATCCTTCTGCTCGTGCTCGTGCTGGCGATAAGCCCCGAGGTGGGATACTCTTACCAGCAGTTGGTATCTGGTACTTATGGCAACGGAGCGTCGGTTATGGTACCAAACAGCTGCGCAGTCAACAAATACGTGCCGTCGAACTCGAGCATAAGCCTCGGCAACTTCGCGCTTAACAGCTGCTCCAACGTGCTGTTCTGGTTCAACGCGTACAAGAACGACTACGTGATGCAGCCCGCGGTATTCACTCTGCTGGCGGTGCTCGGAGCGGCTGTTCTCGCGTTCGAAAACAGGAGGGTGCTCCTCGCAATAGGGCTGTGGTTTATCATAATATTCACGATCATAACTGCGTTCTACGCCGGGGGTGTAACTTACGGAGTAGACTGGAGATTTATGCTCGGGCTTATCGAGCAGTCCAGCCTTCTCGGAGGTTTCGGAGCGTGGACGATCCTGAGGGAAGGAGGAGAGCTTGGAGAGAGGTTCGGAGGAAAGCGACATAAGGAGATAATGTATCTCGTATTTACGGTGTTGATACTCGTGGCTTTATTCTATCCGCTGTACAGCTTGCTGCCGCAGCTTTCGATCAACCCGTCGAACATAATGCAGGCCAGGCCCGCGAGATTCTACGAAGGTTTTGTCTACAACTACAGCAGCACAATACCGCGCTCGTGCCTGGTGTTCAGCTACGACCCGATGTTCTTCAACACCGAGGGCCTTCCCGCTGCTCAGATGGGAGACCTATACAACTATCAGCAGATGAGCGCGTATAGGAGCGAATACAAGTGCCTTGTCCTGGACTACGGCTACTGGTGCGGTACGCCCAACAACATCTGCCCCAGCCTAGTGCCGGGATTCGTTCCGATAAAGACAATATCGAATTCAGAGATAGGAGTCGCTTACGGATTCTACTACATAAACGTTACACAGTCCCAGATAAAAGTAGGGTAACAGGGCGGCTGCTCACAGGTTGTGCAGTATCGTGCTTAGTATTATGTATCCGTCGCGGAAGGTCTTCAGCTTCGCCGAGCCTCCGCCGCGCGCCTTTTCGTAGCTCGGCACTTCTAGTATCTTCAGTCCGGCCTTCTGCGCCTTTATGTTCATCTCTGTCTCTATGCCGAACCCCTTCTCCTCAAGGTTCAGCTTCTTCATGGCAGACCTGGAAAAGCTCCTGTAACCGTAGCACATGTCGGTATAGTGCGAGCCGTACAGGATGTTGACCAGCGTAACGAACGCCTTGTCCCCAAACTTCCTTATAATAGGCATATCTTCGGAACCGCCGCCTACCAGAAACCTGGATCCCATGCACACGTCGTATCCCGCCTCTATGCCGGCTATCAGAAGCTTGAGCTCCTTCGGCCTGTTCGATAGGTCAGCGTCCATCGATATTAGTATACTGCCCCTCGCGTGCCTGAATCCGTAGATGAGTGCGAAGCCCTTGCCGCCTTCTGGAGGCACGAGCACCCTGGCGCCGAGCCTCCTCGCTATGGAGCGCGTTTCGTCCTTTGACCTGGAATCGTCAACGACGATTATCTCGTAGTTGTAGCTGTCCATAACGCGCTTTACCTCCTTTATCGTCCTGCTTATGCTCCCGGCTTCGTTGAAAGTAGGTATTATTATGCTTACGTATGGAGTTTTGTTTTTGCTCAATGACTCAACCCTGTAGCGCACCTATTTCTTTTCGTGCTGCTTCTCCTTCTTTCTCTTTACCAGCGCAACGGCGATCAGTATAAGTATGACGGCGACTACGCCCACTATCAGCGCGATCAGCAGATATCCTGAGTTCGATCCTCCCGAGCCGCTGGGGAACAGCAGCACGTTATCCACAAGGTAGGCGTAGTGCTTGCCTCCCGAAACGTATGATATTATCGCGCCTATCGTGAACGACACGCCGCTCATGTGCGGCGAGGTGATGTTGAAAAGCATCGTGGATATAGTGTCAGGAGGCATGCGAAGAGTCTGGTTCGCGGGCTTGATCGTGAAGGTGGGAGGCGCAAGGACGAAAGCAGTAACATTTAACGGCACTGACGACAGGCTCGCCAAAGAGAGCGTGAGCCTTTTAGGTGTTATGTTGGAGCTCTGCACGCTTACTAGGCTGCGCGTTGAGTTGAGTATGGAGTACATGCACGGGAACGTAGATATGTACTGCGAGGAGCCCTGTTCGTACTCCAGTATGAACCCGCCTACGTAAGTGCCGGGATACGAGAAGTTTGATGTATGGAAAGCAAATGAGGCGTTGCTCGCCGGATCGAGAGCAGACAGGTTCTCGGACTGCTCGTAGGTAGATAGGCCGAAAAGCCTGGGCACTATGAGCAGATTAGTAGCCGCGCCGTCTCCGGTATTCGACAGGTAGAAGTACAGTGTGCTGGAGTTCGCGGTAAGCGTCTGGCCAGTGCACGTGCCGGTTAGCGTCACAGTAGAGGCGCCGGCGTAACCCAAGAGAGCCGCCAGTACGACAAAGGCAACGATCAACTGTTTCATCCACAACACCGGTACACCTCGCGTCTTCTGACTGCTGTGTATTCGATAGACATAAATATTAAGAAAAAGACAATATAAAATATATGCCTTTCCCTTTCAATTCTCAGTAGGCATTTAACTGCAGGAGGTCGGCACAATGGCGATGGAACTATCCGGTCTTACATACACGGCGCTCAAGAGCAACTTCTCTAGGCTGAAGAGACCGTACAAACTAAACTTCGCAATAACAATGCACTGCCAGTCGAGGTGCCTCACGTGCAACATCTGGCAGCTTAAGCCGTCGAACGAGCTAACTATAGAAGAGATAAAGGAATTCGCCAAGAAGAACAACTACTTTAGATGGATAGAGATTACTGGAGGAGAACCCTTCCTGAGGAGCGACATAGTAGAAATAGTAAGGGCTTTCAAGGAAAACTCGAAGGGACTTTACGTTGTGACGATACCGACCAACTCGCTTGTGAACGCCGACGTTGTGGTGAAGAGGCTGGGAGAGATTCTCGAGCTCGGCATACCAAAGGTCGTGATAACTCTGAGCCTCGACGGATACAGGGAGCTGCACGACAAGATAAGGGGTATACCTGGTAACTACGACAGGGTAATGGAGATGCGCAGGCGGCTGAAGGAGCTGCAGAAGACGCACAAGAACCTGAGCTTCGTGTTCGGCTATACGATGAGCTCGTACAACGCCGGGCAGCTGATGGAGACGTTCAGGAGGGTGAAAGCCGAAGTGCCGGAAGTCAGCTTCAACGATTTCCACATAAACCTGGCGCAGGAGTCCGACAACTACTACCACAACACAGGAAGCGCGGACTACAAGGTTGACAATTCAAAGGCGGCCGAGGAAATAGAGGAATTCATCAAGGGGAGAAAAGCATCGATGAAGCCCGAGCAGATAATAGAGAGCGCCTTCCTCAGGAACCTGGTAAAGTTCGCTAAGACAGGAAGGGCGCCCCTCAGGAGCAGGAGCATGGAAGCTTCGCTCTTCGTAGACAACATGGGTAATGTGTATCCTTCTATAATGTGGGGCAGGAAGGTTGGAAACCTGAGGGACATGGAATTCGACCTGTCCAAGGTGTGGAACGGAGAGGACGCGAAAGAGATAAGGGAGCTGATACGCAAGGGCATGGAACCGGTGCACTGGACTTCGTGCGAAGCCTACCAGTCGCTCACGGGCAACATACCGAAGCTCATACTCTGACAGGAGCTAGATAGTCTCTTCCCTGCTCTTTCCGAATTCCCTTACGGCGCTGCGTATAGGTATCTCCTTGCTTATGTACCTCTCTACTTTCTTTAGCGCTTTGGACGACTTGTAGAAGTAGTACAGCATTCCGAGCGCCACTACAATCAGCACGAATACTATCGGCTTGAGCCCCATCGAGAGTGCTATGAGGACAGTAGCAGCGGCACCGAGTATCGGTATCGGCGCAAAATACTTGCTGCCGCTAAGATATCTGATTCCGGGCTTTTTGCGCAGCCTTAGGTTCAGGTTCAGCGCGGAGATGTTGACTATGAAGTAAGAGAGCAGTATCGAGACGTTGGCTATCTCCACTATGGTCAGGAAAGATGCGAAAGCAAGGAAGGCTATCCCCAGGAAAGAGGACAGGAGTATTGAGTAGATAGGAGTGGAAAACCTGTCCACGTAGTCAAGGCGTCCTGGCAGCTCGTTGTCCCTGCTCATAGCGAAGAACACCCTGGAAGTGCCGAGTATCCCTGTCAGGAGCACACCGGCCGTGGCGGTTATTCCGCCCAGCGCTATTATCACGTCAACGACGGGGTTGTGCAGCGTTGATATCGCGAAGGACAGCGGCGATGCTGACTTGTCTATGAGCGAGAACGGAACGAGCCCGAGCGCGGTTACCGCAACCAGAACGTAAAGCACCGCAGATATCAATACCGAGACTATTATTGCGTAAGGTATCGTCCTCTCCGGCCTGACGACTTCCTCGCTGACTGTCGTGACGCGCGAGAAGCCGGTGAACGCGAAGAATATCAGGGCTGTTCCTTCTATGAGTCCTCCGGCGCCCTTCTGGAAGAAGCCGCTGAAGTTCTGCGCGTGGAAGTACAGTATCCCAAAGGCGACGAATATCGACAGTACGAGCAAGTTTATTATTACAAGACCGAAAAGGGTCTTGGCGGAGTTCTTGATGCCGAGTATGTTTATTATCATGAACACGAGTATTGAGGGTATCGCGAAGTAGACGTTGTTGACCGAAAGGTGGAAGAGAGCGTCTATGTAGCTTCCGAGGCTGAGCGATACCGCTGACAGAGCTATTATGTTGCCGAAAGTCCAGAGCAGCCCGCCAAGGAATCCGGAGAACGGAGAGAGGGTCTCTTTGGAGTATTCGTAGACTCCGCCCTCCTTCGCAACGTGCCTCGCTATCTCTGAAAAGCTCAGGCCAGTGAGAAGGGCTATGAAGGCCGCGATTATTATAGAGAGCACCACGGCCGGGCCGGACACGCCGGTTGCCAGGCCCATTATCACGAATATGCCCGCGCCTATTATCGCACCGAGGTTTATGATTATAGCGTCCCTGAGAGTGAGGGCGCGGCGAAGTTTGTGCGGCGTCTGTGCACTCGGCATATCGATCATCGATGCTGGCTGGACAGCCAGCATTGCAACAACCAATTATGGCTGGTAAGATTTATCAAAGTAAGCGGAAAAAGCCATACCCTTCAAGATGACCAATCAAAAAAGACGCCGTTGGAAGCCCACACCACTTATGGGGGGAAGGATGTCACAGTTATCTATTCCGTTATTAAGGTTCCATCTGTCTGGACGGAACATCGCTAAAAGCCTGCCTTCGTGCATCGGTGATTCTTTTCCAAAAAGGGGTAGATACACTATCGCATGCAGTATTAATCTATACTAATTTCTTACAAACCTTCTGGGCTATTTCAGCATATGTCCTACCGCATTCTCTCACGTAAGAAACGTGCGCTCCAAAGGCACCATCAGCTGCAGTAAGTTCAAAAATTGGTTTAAGCTTAGCCTGCGATAGTGGCACCAAGCTATGATAATTCTTCATATCCCCTATGTTATAGCCCCCGTTTAATGGAACAATTAGATTTTTATCAACCTTGATTAGCTGATCCACTATATCTCTCTTTATTCTTGCCGGTATCTCAGCGTTCCACCTCTCCCACGCTTTAGTCGGTCTCCTTCTATAAGTATTGAAATGTGCAGTAACGTAGCCTGCAAAAGCAGGCTTTCCATTCTGAACTTTAAAGGTCTTCTTCTCAAACCTACTAACAGCACCACCCCATTCATTCATCCATTTGACAAAACTTTGCCCCATATTTGTTAATCCTCTTAGAGAAAAGAGGTCTGGCACAAGCGGAATTATAAAATAATCACATCCTAACAAGACAGAGCGGTTCAGGGCACCAAGATTGGGGCCTATATCGAGCAATACGTAATCAATTTTGTTGGCCGCTGCCCAATTATCAATGTACCTAAAAATGGCAGATGTTACCCTGAAGCCTATTTCTCTGCCTGCCAGCGCAGCAGTCCAGTTCTCTGCGAGCACCTGTTCAAATTCGCTTAGTGCAACGTCTCCGGGCAGCAACCATAAATTCCTATGGGGTATTTGATATGGGACTATGTTGTCTTTATCTATATCTCCGGTTCCGCTTATCAATGGCAGAACCACGTTATAGATGCTCGACTTGCTTTTCCAAAAATCATCTATCTGCTCATCAGTGCAAATATACGCAGTCAGATTGCATTGTGGGTCGGCATCAATGAACAATACTCTCTTACCTTGCTTCTCGAGTGCGTAGCCTAGGTGCTGTATAAATGTAGTTTTGCCTACACCGCCCTTGTTATTGAAAAAAACTAGCTGCTTCATAATGCTAATTTACGTACCGCAATATTTATAATTATAGCATGATTTTATATCCAAAATTAGATTTGTCAGATTGTAATCCTTGAAACCCCAACTCTATCGCCAATCCCTTCAAGCTTAGTTAACGAGGGGGTCGCTCCAACGAGCTTTAAGCTAGCAACCTAGCAAGCGGCTGATTTTGCGGTGGGGGGTCAAAATCAGCCTTAACGCCGCCATGTCCTACGAAGTAGCTGCAGCAGCCGTAGCCCGCCGTGCGACACACAAAGGTGTCTTAAAGGCGGGCGGAGGCTGCGAGGCGTGAGTTTCTCTACATGAAACTCTACATGGACGGCTATAATATTGATACGCAGTAGCACGAGGGAAAAATTGCCTGTTTTGGAGGCTTACGAGGGAGATTTGAACTCACTGGTGTTTTGACTGAGATTCCCTGAAGGTGTACTGCTCTAGAAGCTGGTGCGCTATATACTCCGCAAAGAGGTCAGTCTTGCCTTTATCTGCCTTCTCTATTGCTAGGTAATAGCGTTCCTTGTTTCTCGTCTCGATGATGACCGGTGGAAAGAGGTTTCTTAGGAGTATCCAGTTCATTATCAGCCTCGCTGTCCTTCCATTACCATCAGTAAACGGATGTATCTGTGCGATTCTGCAATGCATCAGAGATGCCAGTTCGACAGGGTGCATGGCGCGCTTTTGTTTTGAGTAAGTGCTGAAGAGTTCGTCTAACAGGATGGGCACATCTGTATGCGATGGTGGAATCCATTCTGAGCCCATTATCCGCACCTCTCCATCCCTGTACCCTCCCTGTATCCTGCACGAGGTATTCTTTGTTATCAAGTATTGAACTTTAAGCAGGAAAGCCCTGTTGAACTGCCCTTTGTACGACTTGACGAAATTCCATGCGTCCTCAGAATTTAAGGCCTCGATTACATCATTGGAACTCGCCCCTTCTGGCGCAATTCTATCCGCAAGCACGAGGGCCGTCTGTCTTAAAGTTAGGTGATTGCCCTCTATTGCGTTGGTGTTGTATGTGAAGCGCACAAGAAAGTCCTTAGGCAAGAGGTCGTCTGGCTTCTTCTTGAATACTAATATTGCAGATCGCAGATCTTCCAGCCTTTCTATGGTGTCATCAGATAGCCACCCGATCCTATGCTCCTTTGCCGCCCTCTTTTCCAGCTCAACAAGCACTTCCTGAATTCTGTGTTTTGATGGCAGCCTTCTTCCTAAAAGAACTCGAAATTTTCTAGTCTTGCCATCCTTGGTGCGTATGCTCTTTGCCAGATAATAATACAGATGACTCCCGTGGCTCTGTTTCTCTATAAATGTCATATTATGACTACAATGTATAGATATTTAAATATTGTGGTCATAATGACTACAAATCCTTCGAGTTTATAGAATGTAGTCATAATATATAGCAGGCAGAGTGCAGGGAGGGAGATTTGAACTCCCGTAGCCCTAAGGCACAAGGTCCTAAGCCTTGCGCGTTTGACCAAGCTCCGCCATCCCTGCACGGCGTTATCTATTTTGGGTGAAAAGGATATATAGTGTTCTGTTTCCGTCTGCTTTTCGTTCAAACGGATGCTTTTTATTTATTGCCAGGCATAAAGAATGCATTAGAAGCCGAGAGGAGGAAGATGATAACAACAAAGTACCTCAGGGACAACCTGGACGCGATAAGGGAATCGCTGAAGAAGAGGAGGAGCGATTACCCTATAGACAGGCTGCTGGAGCTCGACGCGGAATGGAGGAAGCTTAAGACCGAGCTGCAGGAGCTGCAGTCCAAGAAGAACAGGGCGAGCATAGAGGTCAGCGAGAGCAGGAAGAAGGGACTTGACGCGGGCGACAAGATAAAGGCGCTGCAGGAGATGAAGGTCAAAGCAGAGGAGATAGAGGCGGAGCTGCCGAGCTACGAGGAAAAGATCAACGAGCTGCTCTGGAACCTGCCGAACATACTTCACGAGTCCGTTAAGTACGGCGCTGATGAGAGCGGCAATACTGAGATCAGGAAGTGGGGAGAAACGACAAAGAGGATCCAGCTTACTCACACAGATATACTGGAAAAGAAGGGATACCTTGACATAGAGAGAGCGGCGAAGACCTCTGGGGCGAGGTTCTACTTCCTAAAGGGAGATCTGGTGCAGATGGGGATCGCGCTGGAGAGGTTCGTCCTGGACGAGCTGGCGAAGAAGGGATACACCCCGGTGCTTCCTCCGTACATGCTCAGAAAAGAAAGCTACAAGGGAGCAACAGCGCTCGGAGATTTCGAGGACGCGCTGTACAGGGTTACGGACAGCGAGGAGGTCAAGTCGAAGGGCGATTACGAAAGGACAGAGGGAGAGCTGTTCCTGATAGCTACATCTGAGCACGCGATAGCTGCGATGCACTCGGGAGAGCTCTTCTCGGCGAAGCAATTGCCGCTCAAGTATGCGGGCATAAGCCCGTGCTTCAGGAGGGAAGCTGGAGCTCACGGCAAGGACACAAAGGGTATATTCAGGGTGCACCAGTTCGAGAAAGTGGAGCAGTTCATATTCTGCAGGGAGGAAGATTCGTGGAAATACTACGACGAGCTCATAAAGAACGAAGAAGAGATCTTCCAGAAGCTGAAGATACCGTACCAC